>JAKQNV010000044.1 GCA_029565595.1 Candidatus Cloacimonadota bacterium | reverse complement strand
GGAAATGTCCTTCAACAACATCCAGGACACCGACGCCGCCTTGCGCGCCCTGCGTTTGTTTGAACAGCCCACCGCCGTGATCGTCAAACACTGCAATCCCTGCGGCATCGCCTGCGCCGGCAGTTTGGCGGAGGCCTATGTCAAAGCCTTCGCGGCTGATCCGCTGTCGCCGTTTGGCGGCATCGTCGCCTTCAACCGTCCTCTGGACCTGGACACCGCCCAACAGGTCAACAAGATCTTTACGGAAATCGTCATCGCGCCTGATTTTGAAGCTGGCGTGGTGGACTTTTTACGCAAGAAAAAGAACCGCCGCCTGGTCTGCTACGATCCCGGGATCACTGCCCAGCCGGATGCGCCCTGGGAACTGAAACAGCTGCAGCGCGGCTTTCTGCTCCAGACCTGGGATCCGCTGGCCGACGATCCCACCAGTTGGAAAATCGTCACCCGCCGCCAACCCACCCGTGAAGAACTGGCTGCCATGCAATTTGCCTGGAAAGCGGTATCGCTGCTGCGTTCCAACGCCATCGCCCTCACCGGCGCGGACTGCGTCTTCGGCTTGGGTTCGGGGCAGACGAGCCGCATCGATTCCACTTTGCTGGCCATCCAGAAAGCCCAAAAGTTTGGGCATGACCTGAGCGCCGCGGTCTGCGCCTCAGACGGTTATTTCCCCATGACGGACTCCGTGGCGGAGCTGCACAAATGCGGAGTGCAAGCCGTCGTCCAACCTGGCGGCTCGCAGGCCGACGCTGAAGTCACGGCCGCTTGCGACGAATACGGCATGGCCATGGTGCACACTGGCTTCCGGCACTTCCGCCATTGATTTGATTTGACAGATTATGAGCCCTAAAAATTATGACTTTCCCAGACGCGGAGATGTGTCCGAGTTGGCTGAAGGAGCACGATTGGAAATCGTGTATATGTGCAAAACGCGTATCCTGGGTTCGAATCCCAGCATCTCCGCCATCCTTCACTCTTTGAAACAATCATCAAAGGATAAATTTTTACAGGAGTTATCATGAAAACCAGATCTGCCCTATTGCTTGGTTGCCTGGTCTTTGTTGTGGCGATCTTCGCCGCTTTTTACCTGGGCTACCGTTTTGTTTCCCGCTCCGCTGTCACCACCGTGAGTAACGACAGCTGGCTCGTCCTCGACCTCAACGGCGAGGTTACCGACTACAATGAAATTGAGGCACCGGAATTTTGGGGTCTCAACAATCCCGGCATCCGCGAGATTTGCCAGAGGATCCGCCACGCCGCAGACGACGGCAGGATCAAGGGGATCGTCATCAAGCCCGGAGCCGCGATGATCGGCTATGCCAATCTGAACGAGATCGCCGCGGCCCTCAAAGACTTCAAGGCGTCCAAAAAACCGGTTCTCGCCCACGGCGAGATCCTCACCCAAAGGGATTATCTGCTTTGCGCGATGGCTGATAAGGTCAATATGGATCCCACCGCCAGCGGAGGCCTGATCCTGGAAGGCGTGGCCGCCAACGTTCTATTCTACAAGGAAGCCCTGGACAAACTGGGCATCAAGATGCACGTAATGCAGGCCGGAGAATTCAAAGGCTCCGGCGAACCCTACATCCAGACTTCGCTGAGCAAGGGCACCGAAGACAACTTGCGCAAGGTACTCAAGAGCCGCTACGACCTCATCCAGGCCGACATCGCGAAGTACCGCCACCTGGATTCCACGGCTGTGAAGGGCGTCTTTGAAAACCGCCCCGATTACATCATCAACGCCAAAGAAGCCCTGCGTTATGGGCTGATCGACCAGGTTTCGACCTGGGACGAGTTTGCTTTCGCCAACAAGATCGACCAGGACAATTGCGTCTCCGTCCGGCACTACGGTTCCGAACCCAGCATCAGCGGCTCCCCGGCCAAGATCGCCGTCCTGAACCTGACGGGTAACATCGCCCCCTCGGAAGGTTTTGAATCCCAGGGAGTCATCAGTTACAAAAAAGTCGATAAAGTACTGGACGACCTCGCGAAAGATCCGACCCTGAAAGCCGTGGTGCTGCGCGTGAACAGCCCCGGCGGCTCGGCC
>JAKQNV010000023.1 GCA_029565595.1 Candidatus Cloacimonadota bacterium | reverse complement strand
GTTGCATGGTGCTGTTGAGGCGGTTCTGCTTCACCACGAAGAGCCTCACTTTTTGTTTGTCGCAGGCTTTGATCAGGCTGTCAGCACCAGCGATGTCTATAGCCATCGGTTTTTCCGTGATGACATTGATCCCGTGTTTGGCCACATCGATGCCCATCTGGGGGTGCATGCCGCTAGGAGAACAGATGCTTACAGCGTCCAGCTGCTCTTTTTCCAGCATGTCCTGGTAATCGGTGTAAACCGCCTTGATGCCGTAAGTTTCGGCCGCGGTCCGGGCTTTTTCCCCGATGATGTCGGAAACGGCTACGAATTCGGCTTCCGGGATCTGCGAAACCGCTTCAAAGTGGTTTTTGGATATGCGCCCGCACCAGATCAGTCCCAGTCTTACTTGATCCATTTATCGCTCCAGTCGTGATTTTCGCTTATACAGCCATTCTTGCGGCTGCCTTGGTGCTTGTTATTGTTTAAACCAGAAAAAATAGCACTCCGGCTTTGTAAAGCTCTTTTTAATCCTGGCGTGCGGGTTTTTCGAACCGTGAACTCAGTTCTGCGACGAGTCCGGAGGCCAGCAACTTGCGCTGAAACCGCTCTAGAACGTATTTTCTGCCCTGTTGACCAAGTTCCACAGCTTTCTCCGGATCGCTCATCAATCTACAGATCGCTGCGGCCAGTCCTGAGGAATCTCCGGGGCTGCAGATGATTCCAGCTTGCGCTTCGATGATCAGATCGGCCGCTTCGCCTTTGATGCCGGCCACAATGGGTAGTGCGAAAGCCATGTAATCGAAGATCTTGACTGGCAAAGCGCCGTTTAACACCGGCAGGTCTTTCAGACAGAGGATGCCGCAATCCGCTTCGGCAAGAATCGGACTCAAGTCCGCCATGGGAACGGGATCGCGGAAAACGACGTTATTCAGTTTCAGTTGCCGGCTGAGCAGCTGCAAGCCTTTTTTGCCGGGACCTTCGCCGATCAGAAGGAACCTGACCAGTTCATCCCTCATCAAATCGGCGCAATGGAGCACCGGTTCCAGATCATAGGCCAGGCCCATGTTGCCAGAAAAGATCGCTGTGAAAGGCTCTTCACCCTTTTTCTGTTTTGGACCACTATATGCGTCCACAATCACAGCGTCCACGCCGTTGCGATTGACCACGATCTTTTTATCAGGAACTCCTTTGGCCAGCAGCACCGTCCGGATGTACTGCGTGACGCCGACGACAAGGTCGCTTTTGTAATAGATGCTGCGTTCCAGTGCCTGGCTGACCCTGATCAGTGTCTTATTGGTCAATTCCCCCAAATCTATGGCGGAATCAGGCCAGAGGTCGCGCACCTCGAAAACCACTCTGCGCCTGGGAAAGATAAGCTTCGAGAGCAGACCGCAGAGCGCCACGAACAGTGGCGGCGAGGAAATGTAGAGCAGGTCGTAGCTGGGTCGTCGGAGCGCGAGATACAACATCGCCGAGACCGAAAAACTGACATACATCAGCACGCGGGTGAGGAAATTCTTTTTGGGCGAGGCTTTGACGGGCAGGTGGACGACCGGGATCCCCTGATAATCATCTTGGGCGATGAACTTGCCGCGGTAACCAGGAAAGATCACACCCTGCGGATGGTTGGGCATCTCACAAAGCATCGTGACCTGGTGTCCGGCATCTTTCATGGCAAGTGCGATCGCGGCCGCGCGATTGGTCGTGGCGCCGATCTCGGGATGGAAATATTGGCTGATATAAAGGATCTTCATCGACTCAAAACCTCTTCGTATAAGCGTTTCAAGATCTCGGCCTCGCTGTCCCAATTCAAATCTTTGACTATGGCTGCGCGCCCGCGGCGGCCCATCAATTCTGCTTTTTCCCGGTCTTCAAGCAAGGCAGAAATAGCGGCTGTGATCTCTTCCATCTTCAAAGGATCTATGCAAACGCCGCATTCATACTTGTCCACGATCCCTTGCCAATCGGGGAAATTGCTGGCTATCACAGGCACGCCGGCGCTCATGTATTCGAACATCTTGATCGGCAGCGAATCCAAATAGTTTTCGTTGGGCAGGAGGTTGACCATCCCGACGCTCGCAGTGGAAAGGATTTCTGCCACGCCCTGCCGATCCTGGTAGCCTTTGTATTCAACTTTTTCCCAAGACGGATGCAGGCGGCATTCGGCCTCCAACTCAGGAGGTTCGAACACTCCAGCCAGCAGCAGTTTGACGTCCAGCGGCCTGATCGCGTCCAGCAGCTGCAGGATGCCACGGATCTTGGTGATTCCACCGACGTAGCAAACGCAGCGTGGATCGCGCGTTCCTTCGCGCACAAGTCCCAATTCCTCCAGCAGCGGATAATTGTGGACAGTCACCACCAGCGGGTGGTATTTTCTAAAACGTTTTTCCTTGTTCGCGTCCGCGGTCACGATGCCGCTCAGGGAACGGCTCAGCGCGGCTTCCAAACCGCCAATCAGACCCGCCAGCAGCGGACGCAGGAATTTGGGCAGATAATGTTTGCCCATGATCTGTTTGGGCAGGTTGTCGTGTACATCGTAGATCACGCGTCGGCCCAAAAGCCTTAGTAAAACGCCAATGGGCAGCAGCTCCATGTCGTGGAAATGGTACACGGCAGCTTTCAGGGAGAGTGCTTTAAAGAGTAGATTCCAAGGGCTCAAAATGATACGCGGCAAACGGCGACCGTATTTTCTGACGCCGTGGATGCGCACTTCTTGAAAGGTTTCGTCGCCCTGGCCGTCAGCGATCACCAGATGGACTTTGTGACCAGCTTTGGCCAGGCTCGCACATTCCTTGTAAACGATGCGCACGTCCCGGCGTTGGTGCACTGTGCTTAAATGGCAGACCGTCACCATGTGATTTGCTCCCTGATCTGGGTTGCGGCCTCGCGCAGATTGGCTCCGGGGTTGTTTTGCCACCAACGCGGATGCGTCAGCCAGAGGAAGTTTTGCCTGTCGCGCACGCACTCCGCCGGCGAGCGGGGAAAAAAGCGCTGCGGATAAGGCTTGTCGGAAATGTGGTTTTGGTAGGCAACCTGCAGATCATTGTCATAAGCTTCATACAGGATCCCATTATTAGTGCGCCAAACCGGATCTTCAGCCAGAACCGAGTTTTTCAGTCCCAGCCGGCGATTGGCAAAATCGCCGTGCGAGGCCAGGGACTTGATTTCCCGGTTTTGCCGCAAGCGGACGAGGTTTTGCTCCAATTGTTCCCGGATTGCGTGACTTCTCTTCAATAACAGCTCAGCAGTTTTGATATGGTTCATCTTGGCATAGGAGGCCAGTTCCTCAAAGTGGTATCCGACCTCGTGTCCGGCCGCAACCAGGTGGTTCATTACCTCAGCATTCCAAGTTTTCAGACGGAAGAAATAGGTCGCCCGGACGCCAATTTTTACTTCTATTTGGCTGAATTTCAAAGTCGCGCCGGGATCGCTGTCGATGTCGTGGCGTAAGACCAGAAACGGCTTGGGAATTTCCGCGGCGCTGTCCAGCGCTTCCTTTAGCTCGACCAGCCGGAGGAAAGTGTAGCCGGCCTGTTTTGCGGCGGTTAAAATACCCGCGTATTCCGTCCAGCGATTTGGGACGAAAAGGGTATTATAGATCAACCGCCAAGTTTTTTTCATTTTTCCAACTACTGGGAAGCAAGTGCCTCCCGATAAAGCTGCGCCAGCCGCGGGACCAGCTTTTCCAGGTCAAATCGCTGCTGGCAGATTGCGCGGATTTTTAACGGGTCGAATTCATCCCAGCGATCTTCCAGGGCTAGGATCGCATCCGCGAGTGCGGTCTCCGAACCAGGCTGAACCAGGATCCCGGTTTCCGGAGTGACTATCGTTTCCGGTCCGCCGCTATATGTGGAAAGCACGGGTAAGCCCGTAGAGAGCGCTTCGATCAGCACCAGGCCGAAACTTTCTACCATGGTTGGCAGTACCAGAACGTCGTAATCATGCAGCAAACTGGGAATAGATTCGGCCGCTACAGCGCCTTTGAATACGACTTTTTGCCCCAAACCCAGCGCTGTGACCTCTTTTTCCAATTCCGGGCGGTATTTACCCGCGCCGATGATGTGCAAGCTGTAGTCCTTACCCTTGTCCAGTAGCAGTTTCAGGGCCCGCAGGAGGTATTGCACGCCCTTTTCGGGGATCAGGTTGCCGATATAGACCAGTTTTTCAGGACGCGGTCGTTTCGGTGCCGTAGTGAAGCGCTGCGTGTCGATCCCGTTGGGTATGATCTCCGGCTCGGGAATTCCACCTTGCACCTTTGCCAGCGGCTCTTTCAGGCTTTCCGAAACCAGGATGAGTTTGCGGCTGCCGCGATAGGCGCGGCCCAGCAAATGATTGTAAAACTTGATTTTGAGCAGGTCTCCGATGGCGCCCTGGTGCTCGGTTAGCACATAGGGAATTCCCAGTTTTCGGGACAGCCAGAAGACGGCGCAGCCGTCCGGAAAGCCCCAATTGGCGTGAATAAGGTCGATACCCGACTGGTCGCGAATTCCTTTGACGCAGGAATTAGTGAAAAGCGCTTGCAGCCGGGCCACAGCGGGCCGCAGCAGGTTTTTTGGCAAAAGCGGGAAGCGCGGATGCCAGACTTCGACCTCGCGCTCTCCGATCCGGTCGATACGCATAAGTGGGATTTTCTGCGCGCTGTTTTTCATCCGCTGGCTTAGGAAAAAGGGTACCGGAGCCACCACTGTGATATTGATCTCAGACGGCAAAAAACGGATAATTTCGCGCACGAAAGCGCTGCGTCCGGGCTCAATCGGATTGGGATAACCGCGCGAATAGATCAGGACTTTCATGCCGCCTGCCCCGGCCTGAGCCTGTTTTTCAGCCAAAGGGCGCCCTTGGCCAAGCTTTCGCGGAATTCTACGACATCGGAACGCAAGGGGATCAGAAGTCTAAGGCTCATATGCGGATGGCGGATGAAATACCAGGCCAGAAGAATGGCAAACCACAAAACATAACACAAGGAGGAGGCGACGGAGGTTCCGAACAACCCATATCGCGGCACCAGCAGGAAGTTCAAGGCCAGTTTCAAAACGAGCGGACCGATCGGCGCGATGATCGAGATCACCGGGAAGCCTTTGCTCCAGATAAAGGTGTTGAACAGCGCGCCCAGCGTGATGCCGAAAACGGCGGGGATCAGGAGCAGAAAGGCTTTGTAGGCGTTCACGTAGGCTACTCCGTAGAGCATCACGATGAACCAGCGGCCAAACACAACCATGACCAAAATCGCCACGGCGTCAATCACGGCCACGAGCAGCAGGATGCGGCGCATGATACCCAAGGCTTCAACTTCGTCATTGAGGGAGGTAAGTTTCACGAGCAGCACGGCCCCGATGGTGTTGCAGGCCATGTTTATCATGTCCACGAAATTCACCGCGAGGGTGTAGATCCCGACCTGGGCGTAAGATCCGAGGGCTTTTAAAATGATCAGGTCCAGCCGCATCAACAACGTGATCAAGTATTCGGAAATGAAAGCGCGGATCCCCAATCGGTAGGCCTGGCCGACTAAAGACTTGTCCGGATGTTCTTTTAGCCCGATCGTGCCCTGAAGTTTCCATAGCATAAAGACCAAAAAAACGGCCAGTACCAGTGAGTTCAGCAAAAATGAATACTCCACGCGGTGGACTGTGGGCATCAGCCAGAACAGCGGAATTATCAGCACCATGAACACGAAGGTGGGCAAAAACGCCATCAACGCGTAATCCCGCACCTGATTGCTGCCCAGTTGCAGGAACTGAAATCGCATATAACATTGGTAAACAATGATATAGAGTCCCAAGGCCAGCCAGATCCAGCGCGGGTAATCTTGATTGGCCAGTTTTCCGATATAGTCTCCGGCTGCGAAATAGAGCGCGACGATGACGGCGATCCCGCCCAAAAATGTATACAAAGTCAGTTTGTAGAGGCCGCCCAACCGGACTTTTTGATTTTGGAGCAAATAGGGGAAAGACTTGTGCACTCCGAGGTCAAGAAACATCCAGATAATGGAGTTCAACGTGAAGAGATATACGTACTTGCCGCGCAGCTCCGGTCCCAAAAAGCGGGCCAGAAACCAGTTGGTGACAAATGCCGCCAGAATGGTGAGGACTTTGCTCAGCGAAGATAGGGCGATGTTCTTCTTCAGGTTTATTTCGGCCATCAGGCTTTTCCTGCTCCGATTGAGCGGGGATTGGGGCGTTTTTTCCAATATCGGGACTGTAAACAGGACGGAATATCCAAAATGTCTTCACATCCATCTAAAAGCATGGCTGAAGGGGCTTTTCCGGACCCCTGCGGGCAGCAAGCGATCCTACTTGCCAAGCCCGGGATGTGTCTTATCCTGTCAGCGATTCTCATAGAAATGCCTTTTTCTTTTGCCCACAGAGATTTTGACAAGCTTTTTTTTCCCCGCCCAGCCACAGCACTTGCCTATTACCGGAAATCACCGCAACCGGGTATGTCAGTCAATACTTTAATTAGCACGATTCATATGTTTATGGGGCAAATCATTACACATCTCGCTCTTGGATTCAGGCGCTTATCACATCTTTATCAAGCCTTAATCAAGTCTTAATTATTAACGCTTGATTAAGGCTTGATTAAGGCTTGATTAACGCCATGAAGCAAGGAAGAAGCGAGTGATTTCATTGCAAAATATTGCGGAACAATAGATTAATTACTTACAGTGAAAGCGGCGTATTGTATCCAGAGATGTATTAGATTGATATTGTATGTAGTTAATAGGATCGAATGTGATACTGAATCGGAATTCTAGGTTTATCAAACGGATTCATGAAATCCAAAGCAGTTTAGAAGATCACGCACCTTTTGTCGACTACGTTTGTCTGGTACCTGGCCCGGATAATATAGATCCCCGCCGGCACAGCCTGTCCCCGGTCGTCGCGGCGATCCCAAAACCAGTTGACGCCGTTTTTGAGGGGAGATTCATAGCGGCGTATCACTCTTCCGCGCAGATCATGGACGGTGACATTCCAATTTGCCGGACTTGTCGAGTTGAATTTGACCCAAGTGCCACTCCGCGCGGGATTGGGATTTATTTCCAAGACTGCGGGCGGCGGCGGAACCGGATCTTCAACGTCGGAGCCTTGCGCCACGACGCTCCAGACCACGTCGTGCGACCATTCCGCGCAGCTGACGTTGCATACGACCGAATGTTCCCCGGCTTCCGGGAAAGACGTTTCGAAGATGAAATCGAGGGCTCCGCTTTGCAGAATCCCGTCCACGTACCAGCTGTACCCGATCTCAAAATTCTCCGATTCCGCCTCAACGATGAACATTTGGGTTTCGTTGACGGGACAAAAAAAGTCCGTGGTATCAGGCGGGGTGAGATTTCCGATCGATAGATCCAGAATCCGCAACGTGTCGATCGTGACCGGCGTGAGGGGATGGCTGTTTGCGTCCACGGGCACTGCACCGATGGCCAGAACGGCGTCCAGGCCTTGCACGACTTTTCCGAAAACAGCGTAATCGCCGTCCAGACCCGGCTGCGGGGACAATGTGATATAATACTGGGAGCCGGCGGAATTGGGATCCGAGGAACGCGCCATACCCAAAATACCCGCCTGGTCATGATGCAGGCTGGGATGGATTTCCAGCGGGATCGTCCAGCCCGGTCCGCCGTAACCGGTTCCGTAAGGACAGCCGTCCTGAATCACAAAGCCCGCGACGACACGGTGGAAGATCAGGTTGTTGTAAAAACCGCTCTCGGCCAGGCCGATGAAGTTATTGCCTGTGATGGGTACCAGTTGGTCGTAGATTTCTGCCGTGAAAGAGCCCATGGACGTGCTCCAGCGTGCAAAATGCAAAGCGGGCAGAGCTGCCGAAGCTGCAAGTAACAACGCTGTTATCAAAAAACTTATTAGTTTTCTCAAGTTTCACCTCATTTATGCGTCGGGTCCGGTTCAGGCAAAAAGCGCCCGGATGAACTCCCCGTTGGCCAGCATTCCGTAGGCTCCGTTTTTGGCGCTTTCCTCATCGTAACGTTCCACGGAGTCCGGTTCCGCGCCAGGTTTGTAGATG
Organism: Candidatus Cloacimonadota bacterium; assembly: GCA_029565595.1. Lineage (GTDB taxonomy): Bacteria > Cloacimonadota > Cloacimonadia > Cloacimonadales > Cloacimonadaceae > Syntrophosphaera. The sequence goes on along the minus strand of JAKQNV010000023.1, from coordinate 3,211 downwards.
ATGAACGGCACGGGATCGTAGGCATGCGTCCGGGTGGAACAGGGGGTAGGATGATCGGGCAGGAAAGCGATCGCCACCGGTTCCGGAGAATTTTGCGTGGCTTCGAAGATCGGCTTCACCACACGGCTGTCCAGGGCCTCGATGCATTTGGTTTTTAGCAAAGCGTCGCCTTCGTGGCCAGCCTCGTCAGCCGCTTCGACATGCAGGTAAACCAAATCCACATCACGGATGGCGTCCAGGGCGGCAGCGACCTTGCCCTCGTAATTAGTGTTGTAAAGTCCGGTGGCGCCGGGGACCTTGATAACGCGGAAACCGGCGTAAACTCCGATCCCGTGCAGCAGATCCACGGCGGAGATCACCGCTCCGCTCTTTCCGAAAAGCTCCTGATAGCTTTGCATCCGGGGTTTTTTGCCGGCGGACCAGAACCAAACGGAATTGGCGGGATCCTTGCCGGCGGCGCGGCGGGCTTGGTTGACCGGATGGTTTTCCAAAACAGCGTGCGACCGCACAATAAAGTCTGTCAGGAGTTTCGCGGTTTCCTCACCTTCTGCGTCCAAGGCCTGCGGCAGCACGTCGCGCCAGGGAGTTCCCGGAACGTCATGCGGAGGAGTGAGTTTGATCCGCGGCGAACCGTTTTTTACCACCAGCAGATGGCGGTAACTGACGCCGGGGTAGAATCTCACTGATTCTGTCCCCAATTCCTGGTTTATGGCTTCGATCAGGAGTTTGGCCTCTTCGGTGCTGATGTGTCCCGCGGAGTGGTTCTTGATCTTTCCGTCCTCCAAACAGAGGAGGTTGCAGCGCATTGCCAGGTCGTCTTCACCGAGAACGACGCCGCTGGCGGCGCCTTCCAAGACTCCGCGGCCCTGGTAAACTTCGCGCACGTCGTAGCCCAAAACAGCCAGGTTGGCTACTTCCGAGCCAGCTGGCATGTCTGGCGGCACGGTGCTCAGCAGGCCGCAGCGCCCGATTCTGGCCAGCTCGTCAATGTTGGGTTTGACAGCTGCCATGAGCGGCGTCTTGCCGCCCAGGATCTCAAGCGGATAATCGGCCATGCCGTCGCCCAGGATGATGATCGATTTCATGCCCAGTGATAGTTATCGATCAGGAATTTTTTGAAAACACCGTAATCGTGGCGGAGCGGGAGCACTGATTCCGCTTTGTCGTCCAGGCCTTGCAACGATGGCGGCAAGGCCGGATCGAGGCTTAAAAGCTCGCGGATCTTTTCGGGAAATTTGGCCGGATGCGCTGTCTCAAGGGAAACGCAGACACATTCCGCGTCCTCGGGATGGGTTTCCAGATAACGGTTCAATCCGGCCCAACCCACGGCGCCATGAGGTTCCAGGAGCGCTTTGTAGTCCTGATAGGTGCTCACGATCGTCTTTTCGGTTTCGGCATCGTCGATGCTGACAGCGTACATATCTCTATGCAGTTTTTCCGGTTCGGGCTGTATGAGAATATTGCCCTTTTCGTCCATCTGGCCGCCGTAAAGGGCGATCAAACGGGCTACATTGCTGGGATGGCCGACGTTCATAGCGCTGGAAATGCAATTGCGCGAGGGCGAGATGATCCGGTAAACTCCGGTGTCCATGTAAACAGGAAATTCGTCGTTGGAGTTAGTCGCCACCACAAATCTGCGCACCGGCAGGCCCATCCTTCTGGCGAGCAGGCCACCCATCAGATCGCCGAAATTGCCGGAAGGCACGCTGAACACGATCTCCTCGCCGGGGGCCTTGGTCAATCTGGCGTAGGAGTAGAAATAATACATGGTTTGCGGCAGCAGGCGACCGATGTTGATGGAATTGGCCGATGACAGTTTCAGGTATTCCAGTTCCGGATCCGAAAAAGCGCGTTTGACCATGGCCTGGCAATCGTCGAATTTGCCTTCGATGCTGACGATCTGGACGTTTTTGCCCAAAGTCGTCATCTGCTTCCGCTGCCTGGGTGTGACTTCCCTTTCCGGATAAAGGACCACGACCTTGATGTTGTCCAGTCCGTAAAAGGCGTTGGCAATGGCGCTTCCGGTGTCTCCGGAAGTAGCGGTGAGGATGAGCAGGTTTTCTTTGTCCTGAGCCAAAAAATACTGCATCAGGCGTCCCATCAGGCGCGCGGCGAAATCCTTGAACGACGCTGTGGGACCCTGATCCAGGCGCATCAGGTAACGCGAACCGTGAACATGTTCCAAGGGAACCGCATAATCATAGGCGGAATCCACCAAACGGCGCAGATCGGCGTCCGGTACCTCTTCGTGCAAATACTTGCGGGCGATGGCAAAAGCTATCTGCGGATAAGTCATTTCGCGCATCGCCTCGATTTCATCGACTGTGAGGGCGGGGATCTCGACTGGCAGGTATAGCCCGCCGTCGTCGGCCAGGCCTTTTAAAAGCGCCTGTTTGAAAGACACCTGTTTGGCTTTGAGATTGGTCGAGTAATATTGCATGGCCAAAAAAGCCGCCTATTTTCTGAGCCGGGCGGAAGAAGCCCCGCCGGCGGAGTAATCGGGAGAGGGCTGTGCCACGGATTTTCCGTCCAAAACCGACAACGCCTGATCCAAATCGCGGATCACGTCGTCCGGATGTTCGGCGCCTACGCTCAAACGTATCAGATTGGCAGGGATAGCGGCCAGTTTGCGGCCTTCCTCGCCCTGTTGGGAATGGGTGGAAATAGCCGGGATGGTGGCCACAGACTTGATCCGGCCGAGGTCCGTCGCGCGCCAGATGCGGTTGAATCCGTCAAACACCTTGCGGCAGGCATCGGCGCCGCCTTTGACCTCAAAGGACATCAGATGGCCGTAGCGGTTGATCGGTTTGCCGTAATTGGGATCGCTTTCGGCGTCCACAAGGAACATGTATTTTTTGGCGACTGCGTGCAGGGGATGGGATTCCAGGCCAAGGTAATTCACTTTGTCGATGTTCTTGTGGTTTTCCAGAAAGCGCGCTACTTTCATGGTGTTTTGGGACATCGCGTCCATCCGCATGCGCAAAGTCCGTATGTCGTTGATCGCCATGGCGCACTGGAAGGGGGAGAGGTTGGGGCCGTAATCGCGGGCGGGAAGGAGTTTCAGGTAGGTGCAGAAATCCGCTTTCAGATCGGGATTGTCGATCTTGGCAGGGATGTTCTTGCGGGCGATGATCGCGCCGGCGATGCCCAATCCGCTGCAGGCCAGGGATTTCGTCACCGATTGTACCACGATGTCCGCCCCGTGCTCCAA
>JAKQNV010000182.1 GCA_029565595.1 Candidatus Cloacimonadota bacterium | reverse complement strand
ATGGAGGTCGGCCTTCTTGACCGAGGATTCCGGTGAGGAAAACCAGCTTTGGGCGTAGGTGTGTTCGGTGTTGGGATCGCTGGAGCCGGTGTAGTTGTAGCCCACGTTATAGACCTGGCCGGTATAGATGCAGGTGACGTTTCCGTTCACGTTGTCCAGATCCTGGAACATTTCGGCTTTGGAGCCATCGTAACTGCTGTTGGAATTGGTGGATATCAAAGCGTGCAGCGCGGTGTAGAGCGGCTGGCCGGTGAGGTCGAGCACGGCGTTGTAATAATTTCCCTGGGCAAAGGCGAACGCGGCCCAGAAGGTCAGGATTGCGGCAAAGGCGGTTTTGCGCATGGGTTCAGGCTCCGGAAGATTGGTGGGGAAAGAGGCGCGATTCCACGCACTCGATGATGGTGTGCAAAATGAGGGTGTGCATTTCCTGGACGCGGTCGGCGGTCTGGGCGGGAACGATTATCTCCAGGTCGCAGGTTCCGGCTAGTTTTCCGCCGTCCCTGCCCAGCAGTACGATGGTGGCGCAACCCGCTTCTTTCGCTGTTTTCAAAGCCTTGATCACATTGGCGGAATTGCCGCTGGTGGAAAGGCCGATCACGACGTCGCCGGGCTTGGCATAGGCTTCTACGCCGCGCGAAAAGACGTTTTCGAAGCCATAATCGTTGGCCACGCAAGTAAGGTGGGCCGGATCAGAGAGCGCGATGGCGGGCAGGGCGGGCCGGTCGGAGCGGAATTTTCCGCTGAGTTCCTCGGCGAAATGCATGGCGTCGCACAACGAACCGCCGTTGCCGCAGATCAGGGCTTTTCCGCCATTCTGGAAGCAGGTTGCGATAAGTTCTGCCATCTTTTCGAAACGGACCAGGTTTTCCTCTTCCTGCACAATTGCGCGGAGGGTGCGGCCCGCGGCCGTGAAAGCGGCCTGGATGAGCTGGCGCATCTTAGAGGTTTTCCTTGACCTTCACTTTGGTCTTGAGCTCGTTTTCTTCGATCTCCTCGAGTTCGCGCAGGGTGTCGTTGATCAGGCGGACGCGTTCCTTGTAAGGCAGAAAGGCGCTTTTGAAGCCATTGAGGATCACGTATTTGATGGTGGGGTAGTCGAGTTTGAGTTCGTCGATGGCGAGCATGTATTCATCGGTGACGGTGGTGTCGCTGATAGTGCGGTTGTCGGTGTTGATGGTCACGCGCAATCCGTAGTCGATGTAAAAATCGATGGGGTGGCTGCGGATGTCCGGCACGGCCTTGGTGTGGAAGTTGCTTTTGATGCAGATCTCGAGCGGGATGCGGTGGTCGTTCACATAGTTGAGGAGGTCGCCGTCCTCGACCAGCCTGGTTCCGTGGCCGATGCGGTGGGCGCCGCAATAGTGCAGGGCCTGGTGGATGGAGTCCGGACCGTAGGCTTCTCCGGCGTGGATGGTGAGGTTGAGGTTATTTTTGAGGGCGAGGTCAAAGGCTTCCTTGTGGTCTTTGGCGGGGTAGTTGAGTTCGCCGCCGGCGAGGTCGAAGCCGATCACGCCTTTGTTTTTGAAGGCCACGGCCAGTTCCGCCAGTTTGACTGAGGTGGTGGGATCCATGTTGCGCAGTCCGCAGATGATCACGCCGGTCTTGATGTGGAAGTCTTTTTCCGCCTGTTTCAAACCGTCGATCACGGCCTGGGAGATCTCGGTCAGTTTAAGTCCGTCGCCGGTGTGCAGGATGGGAGAATAGCGCACTTCCATGTAACGGACGTTTTCGGCGGCGGCATCCTCGGCGAGTTCGTAGGCGGCGCGTTTCAGCCCTTCTTTGGTTTGCAGGACCATGTTCACGATGTGGAAACCGCGCAGGTAGTCCTCCAGGCTGGTGGTGTGTTCGCCGCAGACGATCAGTTTGCGCAGTTTGGCCTGGTCGAGGGTGGGCAGCTTGATGCTGTTCTGTTTTGCCAGGTCGATGATGGTCGCGAGGCGGACGCTTCCGTCGAGATGTACGTGGAGATCCGTTTTGGGCAATTTGTGGATGAACTGGCGGGTCAACTTTATTTTCATCTATACCTCTTGTTTAACAGGCCAATTTCTTGTGCCATAGGATAATGTCAATCAAAACCTGCAAAGCCCCGTCCGTCCTGAAAACCCGCCGAATTGCCTCTGGAAAGCCTGCGCCCAACTTCCCGTATACTTCCCGCCCATCCGGCGGGATGCTCAGGAGAGGTTGTCAGGAAGCGAACAAGCTGGGTCTGACGGCGGAAAACTCTGCAGACAGGCTCAGCCGCGGTACTTTTCCCGCCACTGCAATTCCGGTTTTTCCAGGCGGGACTGCCAGAGATAGCGCTCGATCTTGTCGCGCAGGGAGTCGTCGATGCCGCGCGGAACGGGATAGAAGCCGGCATTCAGGATGCGCTCCAAGAGGACCGTTGTGGCGCGATAAACGTCTTTCAGGCCGTATTCGCTGGCGTTTTTGGCTACGTCGTCCGCCGTATGGCCGTAGTAGAGGGCTTTTCCGCCCACGCGTGCCAGGTTCAGTGAGGGAATTTCGTACACCGAAAACGGCATGCAATCGCTGCTGTAAATGGCCAGCTGTTCGCTGAAGAGGAGTTCGCGTTCCTTGAGCAGGCCGGAGGCATAGCCCAAAAGTTCCTTGGTGCCAAGCACGAAGAGGACGTTGCGCCCGATGGGGTCGCCGGCCAGATCGACGTTGACGACCAGGCGCAGGCGCTGTTTGATCTCGTCCGCGTGGGCCTGGGCGTAGGCGAAACTGCCCAGCAAACCGAGTTCCTCACCGGAAAACCAGACGATGCGCAGATCCCGCTCCGGAGGGCGTTTGGCGAAATACTCGGCGGTTTTAAGCAGGACGACGCTGCCGCCGGCGTTGTCGCAAGCCCCGTGGGACCGGGCCACCGTGTCGTAATGCCCGACCAACAGCGTCAGATTGTTGTCCCGGCCCTTGCCAGGGATGTCCAAAACGATGTTGCGCGCGGTTTTGGGTTCCGCTTTCTGTTTGATGCGCAGGCGGATATTTTGCCCGGAAAAACGGCGGAGTTTTTCAGCCGCGGCATATTCGAGCATGACAGCGGGAAACAGGCTGTCCTCCTGGCTTTTTTTCTGACGGTGGGAGTAGGAAAAAGCGCCTTTGAGGGGCGCGGAGATCCCGATGAAAGCCTTTACCCGCGTATGTTCGTAGAGTTCGTAGAGCCGGCGGTCGCTATGGAAAAAGAGCACGATTTTGCCCTCGTACATTCCCGGATTGTGCAGCAGGGCGTCGGCGTTTTCCAAAAAGACCAGATCGCCCTCGATCCTCGTATCGCCGCAGAGGCCGTAGGGCGTGGCTTCCCAGCTTTTACCGGCCACGCTGATCTCCGCGATCCCGGCCTCGAAACCGTGAAAATCGAAAGGCTCGGTGGCGGGCTTGAGGCCCAATCCGCGCAGGTAAGCCATGATCATTTCCCGGCCCCGGGCTTCGCCGGGCGTTCCGGAAAGGCGTTCAAAATCCAGTTGCTTGAGCAGGCTGTAAAGAGTCATCGCTTCGCTCCTTATGTTTGTGGAAACCAGTTTTATGCTCTTTGCGGGGCTGGCAAGGAATTTTCCTGAGCAGGGAGAGGGGCTGGAATTCAGGCCATTTTTCCGGATAGGTTCTTACCGGAAAAAGACAGAGGTTTGGTTGCATAAATGCTTGCTTAAAACATGGGGTTGGGAAATATTGCAGATTATAAAACCCATCCCGCTTGCAAGGCCCCAACAACAAGCCAGCCCTGAGGGGAGGATCAAATGCAACGTTTACTGGTCGTCCTGTTTTGCCTTTGTGCCTTGAGCGCCGTCGCCAATCCAGTGTGGGAAAACAATCTCCAGGTGCGCAGCAGCGTGGCCGTCGAATGGACCCAAGCCTGCGTTCCCGTGGGCGATGGCAGCGTTCTTTTCGTCTGGTCGGATGCGCACTGTCCGGACCGCAACATCTACGCCCAACGGATCAGCCCGCAAGGAAATCCCATGTGGCCTTCGCCCCGGGCCATTGACGCCAAATCCGGCATTCAACGCGATCCCACCCTCGCCAAAACATCCGACGGCAATTTTGTGGTCGCCTGGGTCGATAAATTTGTCGATCCCGGTGGAGGAATCTGCCTCCAAAAGATCAATGCCGCCGGCGAACGCCTCTGGCCGGAAGGAGGCATCGGCTTTTCCGCCGGCAGCGGCTGGGACAAAGAATTGCGGCTGATCCCGGACAACCTGGGAGGCGTGGTCGTTACCTGGACCAAAGAAACCGACAACATCATGCGCACCTGGGCCCAGAGCTTCGGCCCAGCCGGCAACCTCCGCTGGCCGGAAGGCGGGATCATGCTCACCAACCAGGATTACTACCTGGCCACTTCCGTCATCCCGGATGGTGAGAACGGCATCTATGTGGCCTATTCCTCGGATTACGACTCTCAGTCCCGCCTGTACCTGAACCGCTTTGCCGCGGAAGGAACCCCTGCCTGGAACGCGCCGGTCTGCATCGGCAGCGGAACGGAAATGCACCGCATGGGCCTTTTAAGCCAGGGCGGAAACGCAGTCTGGCTGGCCTGGTATTTTTACGATGGCTATGACAACGCCATAATGCTGCAGAGATTCAATTATCAGGGCTCCCCGCTCTGGGCTGCGCCTTTGGAAGTCAGTTCCTCACAGGTGGGGTACGATCTACTGGAAGGGACGCTATGGATGGAGGCTGATAATTCGTTGCTTCTGACCCTGATCAGCACTGACAATCCGGGTACTTTGAGCCTGCTCAAGATCGGTCCGGACGGCCAATCCCTTTTCGGGAACGGCATCACGGTGGATGACGACGTTCAGAATATCTATTCGGGCAGATACACCCGGCTGCAAGCGGATGGCGCCGGGGGCTGCGTAGTGGCCTGGTCCCGCTGTGATCAGTCCGACTGGTACGGAGATCTCTACGTCCAACGCTATTCAGCAGCCGGAGCTGAACTTTGGCAATCCGGAGGTGTTTTGGTTTGCGACGATCCCGGTTCCCCGCCCCAGCCGGTGATCCTTGGCGCCAACAACCAGATCTGGACCGCCTGGAACGGCAGTGTAAACACGACCGGAGGCATTTGGTACCAGATCCTCAACGGCGCCGGATCTCAAACCTTGGAGCCCAACGGCAGAATGCTTTACGGCGGGCTTCCGAGCATGTGGACGGAAGGAGCCCTGACCCTGGCCCGGAGCGGCGATTTCCTCACGCTCTGGAACGACGATCGCCTTGCACCAGATCAAAGCCAGGTCTTTCTGCAGGCCGTCAACACGGACGGCAGCGTGGATTTCGTTCCCAATGGCGTCGCGGCCTCCGCTCCCACCGGCGCGGACCAGTTCATCGCCGGCGCCAAAGTGCTGCCCAACGACCAGGTCGTCGTGGTCTGGAACGACCGCAGGACCGGTATGTATAACCTTTACGCGCAATTGCTCGATCCGCAGGGAAACCGGCTGTGGAACGAAACCGGAGTGCAGCTTAGTGATTATGGCGACGGCTGGGACTCCTATGTCCAGATCGGCCAGGTGGGCCTGGACATCCTGATCGGCTGGACGCACTTGGAATACAGCGACCAAAACAACCAGGGCGACATCCGGCTGCAAAGAATCTCCGGCGGCCAGCCCCTCTGGGGCATGAACGGCATCTGCCCAATCAACGATACCGAGCCTTCGGATAATCGGCTGATGGGACTGGAAGGCGATTACCTGGCCTATCTCCGTCGACCGCTTTCCCCGGGGAACGTTCGCAACCTGTATGTGCTGCGTTTCAATCCGGGGGATGGAACTGCCGCGCCCGCCTGGGGTTCGCTGGGTAAACCAGTGGCCCAGGAAGACAACCAGCCGGCCTGGTATCGCAGGTTGTGCGGATTCAAACAGGTCCCACAGGGGATCATGGCGCTCTTCACCGGCAGCAGCGACACGCTGGGACAGTGTGTCCTGGCGCAGGTTTTTGATCCCGAGGCGAACTATCTGCTCTCACCCACCGGGGAACTTCTTGTGACCGACGTCTATAGCCAGGACTACATTCAAACTTTAATGGGAGAGGATGACATCACCCTCTACTGGATCGCCGATCTGGGTGATCTGCACAGTCCGAAGTTACAGAGGTTTTCCTACGCGCTGGAAACGGTTTGGGGGCCCGTACCTGCCGGAGTCCCTGCTGATCAGGGCTACTACGTCCATGTAAACAGCCTGGCCAACCACGGCCTGGCGCTGGTTTGGCCAGCTCCCAATTCTTACGATCCGGAGATGGGCAACGCCAGCATTTTCTACCGCTACGTCACGCCATCAGGAGCGCTTATTGACGGTCCCGATCCGGATTGCTTCCCCACGACGCACCTCACCGTCTATAGCCTGTGCACTGCCGCGCTGGGCAACCGCACGTTGGTGACCTGGACGGATGGCTCCTCTTTCTACGGCTGGAAGGATGAGCCGATCGAGCACACCAACGTCTGGGCGCAGCTGCTGAACTACGATAGTTCCGCGCTGCCCGGTCCCGGAGAACTTCCAGTCCCGCCGACGCTGCTGCACGCCAACCGCCCCAATCCCTTCTCCGCGGCAACGACCGTTTACTTCACTTTGAAAGAGCCCGGCCGGACCAAACTCTTTATTTACAACATCAGAGGCCAGAAAGTGCGTACGCTGATGGATTCAGAGGCCGGTGCAGGAGAATATTCCGCGGTCTGGGACGGCTGCGACGAACAGGGCCGCAAAGCCGCGCCGGGCGTGTATTTCTGCCGGCTGCAGACTGGGAAAGAGACCTTCGTCCGCAGGATGGTGCTGCTGCGCTAAGGCGGGGCGGTTCAAGATTAATCCTGACCAAGGCAGATATCGCAAATCTGCTTATAACTGGTTCTGGCCGGAGATCGCTTTGTCCTTGACAGAAATCCCGAACGGAAATATTTATGAAAAGAGGGTTATAGAAATCTACAGCGGGAGTGAAAGATGCCGATCAAGATCTGGATAACGCTGGCGGCTGTAGCCTGCCTGTGGCCAGCGCTGGCAGCCGATGTCACCGATTCTCTGGCCTGCCTGGCCGGCAACGACGGCACCCTGATCATCCGGGAATCCGGTGTTTACGGGGTGGATTACACTTCCGATTACTACATGGCGGGCGACGCCTGGAACTGGTTCGACATGTACAGGTACGCCTCAGAGGCCTATATTTCCTTCCCCGTGGCGAACGTGCCCCCCGGACAGCAACTGGCATCTACCACGCTGCACTGCTTTGTAGCCTACTGTGCCGGCAATTCAAGCATCGGCGAGTATCCGGTTTTCGATTTTCCCGGCGGCTCCTTTCCTCCGCATTGCCAGTTGACGCATGTGGATTATGGCTATCAGGTGGACACCACAGATTACGATCCGGTGATACTGCACCCGCCGCTGAACCTTTTCAACTCCTATCTGCCGGGTTGGAACGAACTGGACGTCACAGCCTGCGTGGCCGACGATATCCAGGTCGGCAGGGAATACACGCAATTCCAGATCAAACTCCAACTGCTGACGGATTGGGACAACGGGGACGACTACGTTGTGTTTTACGGAGCGGAGGCTGCGAACTACAATCCCTGGCTGGAAGTGGAGTTTTGCCCTGGCTCGCCGGCGCAGGACGCAGTGAGGCCTTCCCAGCGTTTGACGGCGTTTCCCAATCCCTTCCGGACAGCGACCAGGATCGAGTTTGTTTCTGGCGACAGCAGGACGGAGGAAGCAATGGTCTTCAATCAACGGGGACAGCTCATCCGCCGCCTGGACCTGGCAGGAAAATTCGCTGCACTTGAATGGGATGGCAGGGACTCCTCCGGCCGCAGCGTGACGCCGGGGATTTATCTGATCAGGCTTACCGGGAAACAGCCCAGCCAAACGCTCAAAGTGGTGAAACTGCCATGAAGCGTTGGATCGTACTGCTAATATTGTGTACCGCCTTGTATGCCCTCGGGGCGGAGCGCGTCCAGGTGACGATCGGCGACGGCAGCGAACTCACCAACTACCCCTTTTACGTCAATTTCAAGAGCAGCCTCTGCGAAACGCTGTACTTCCAGGAAGAGATCGGCATCACGGGGACGATCACTGCGCTCAGTTTTTACAACGATTTTCTTTGGCCCGCACCCGACCGGCCGGTCCGGATTTATCTGGGAAACACCGATCTGGCCAACCTTTTGGGCATGTGGGCGCCCTTTGATCAACTTTCCTTGGTGTACGAAGGCGTGATCGATTTTCCCCAGGACGAAAACACGATCATGCTCGGTCTGGACGCTCCCTTCGCCTACACGGGCGGAAACCTCGTCCTGCTCGTCAATGGCGTTTGGGATAACAACACCTATCACAGCTACGATTATTTCCAAGGGCAGCGGGGATCGAGACTCCGTACCAGAGCCGCGGTCGACAACGACAACGCCCTCGATCCGGCCAATCCCCCCACTCCTTACGATCAGCTGTTGAGCGCTGTTTTTCCCCGGATCACGCTGTTCTTCGCCGCACAGCCACCGGTTCCGGAGATTTGTTTCAATCCCAACGCACACGACTTTGGCGGAGTTTTACTGGATACCTGGGCCAACCGGGAATTCCAGACAGTGAACACCGGGCTGGCCGACCTGACCATCACCGGGATCGGGATCTCCGGAAGCCCCGATTTTTCCTTATTGGGCCTGCCCCCGCTGCCGCTGACACTGAGCGGCGGAGAAAGCGCGACCTTTTACGTGCATTACCTGCCGCTGGCGGCGGAGCCGGATTCGGCAACCGTGGCTATTTCCTCCAATACCGCTCAGGGCCTGCATCAGATACAGGTCAGCGGGACAGGGGTCGATCCCACCATCTACACGCTGCCCTATGCGCAGAATTTCGATGCCGTTACACCTCCGAAATTACCGCTGGATTGGAGCTCTTATGTGGATCCGCAAGAGTTCAGCCAATTTGTCCGCACCACCGCCGACGAAGCCGCGCCCAGCCAGCCGAACTGTCTGCGCATGATGAACCTGGGAACACCCCAGGGCTATGTGATACTGATTTCTCCGCCCCTGGCGCCGGACATCCCGGCCAACAGCCTGGAAGTGACATTCCAGGCCCAGTCCCCAGGCTCGATCTACGAATCAGGCCTGTATATCGGCGTAATCACCGATCCCAGCGATCCGGAATCCTTTGTCAGCGTGCAGTACCTGGATCTGGAGACATCCGCCTGGGGCCCGCATACGGTGCAGCTGTTCAGTTATCAGGGCACCGGGCGCTACATTGCTTTCAAGCACTCCCAGGAGATGGGTTACGTGTCCATCAAACTGGACAACATCGTCATCGATTACCTGGCCGGCGCCGATCTGGCGGCAACTGCGATCACCGGGACCGCCTTTCCCTGCGTCGGCTCGCCAGCTCTGTACCAGATCAGGGTCGCCAACCACGGCAACACTGCCCAGGAAGGCTATCAAGTCCAACTCCTTTCAGAAGACGGAACTTTGCTGGGTGGCGCGGAAGGACAACTGGTGGGTCACGGAGCCAGCGTGCAGGCCGAAATCGCCTGGACACCCACGCAGGAAGGGATGTGCCGCCTCTACGGGAGAGTGGTTCTGCCCGGAGATGCGAATCCTAACAACGATCAGACCTCGCTGTTGCAGGTGACGGTGCTGGCCTCCGGGACCTCGGTCGACACCATCGGCGAGGGAAATCAGCAAGCCCGCATACCCTTTGACCTCTACCGCAAAAACAGCCTCTTTGAAACTGTCATCCCAGCTGACGAACTCAACCTTTCCGGCACAATCACCGGGCTGCAATTCTACAGCAATTTCCTCACACCGGGTCCGCAGGCCAAACCCCTGAAGATCTGGCTGGGCGAGAGTTCCATAGCGGATCTGATCCAGGATTGGATCCCGTCTTCGCAGCTGCAATTGGTGTTTGACGGCGCTGTGGAACTGCGTGGTGGGACAGACATCGTGATAGCCATGTTTTCCGAGCCCTACGCCTACCAAGGCGGTAATCTGGTCCTGCTGGCCTACCGGCCCTGGGACAATGACATTTTGAGTTCCGGGGACCTGTTTTTCTGCCAGACGCTGGGCAGCGACCGCGCCCGCAAGGCAGCCAGCGACTCGGATCTACTCGATCCAGCGGCTCCGCCCTATCCTGTCCAGGTCCAACTATCCGGGCAGTTTCCGCGCGTCAGCTTCTTTTACAGAGGCGGTTCCGCGATTGCCGACTATGTTGAGCCGGCGTTTACGGGCCTGCGGATCAGCCCCAATCCGAGTTGGGGACCTTGCCGGATATCCTTTGATGTAAAAGACGGAGGCCGCGTTAAGGTGGAGATTTTCAATCTGCGCGGACAACTGGTCCGGGTGGTGGAGGATGGCGCCAAACAGGCCGGCTTGCAAGAAAGCGTCTGGGACGGCCTCGACGCAAGAGGTCGCACTGTCGGAGCCGGTATCTATCTGTGCCGGGTGGAGTCCGGCGACCGGAGCTCAACCCGCAGATTTGTCCGGCTACGTTGAACGTCGCTGGTTAACTCTGTTTCTTCAGTTCTTCCAGGGTTTTTAATGAGAGGGAGTTCTTCTGCCAGATAAACTGGCCTTTGGCGCAGGGCAGATCAAGGCATTCGGCGCAGGTTTGGAATCCGCGGTCAAAAGCGCAGGTCCTGATCTGGCACACTGAACAGAAGCCCAAATGGCGTCCTTCGCCAGGACAGCCGTCGCAGACGATGGTTTCGGGATCGATGTCCTTGTCGTGGTTGGCCTTGAATTGTTCGGCCAGTTTGATCCGGGCCGCTGTATCGTTATTTTGGGTGGCGATATAGACTGAACAGGTGGCGCAGTCTATGCCGCAGGGGGCTATGAGAACATTCATTTTTTCTCGCTTGGATAAAAGGTGACTGTCTCGCTGAGGGGCAGGCGGTCCTTGCTCCCGGCAAAGGCTGTAAGTGTTTTGGAATAGAGGCTTTTTTTGTCCGCTGGATAGCCGAAGGGCGAAAGCGCCACGATGCGCCAGGATTTGGGGATTCTAAGGTAGGCGCGCAGTTTCTTTTCGCTGAAGGCTGCCAGCCAGCAGCTGCCAACTCCGCGGTTCCAAGCGGCCAAAACCATCTGCTGAAACGAGATGGCAGTGTCCACCAGGTAGTAGTCCTGCTGGTTGATGCGCACATTCTTTTTCGTGTCCGCACAGGCGATGATGAGGCAGGGCGCGCTGCGGATGAAGATGTTGGAAAGCCCGATCAGTCCAGTATTCAGGGCCAGTTTCTTGATCTCGGCGTTGTCCGTGAAGACTATGTAACGCCAGGGCTGCCGGTTTTGGGCGGAAGGCGCCAGGCGCCCGGCTTCCAGGATCTCCTCCAGAACTTCTTGTGGAATAGGATCGGGCAGGAAATCCCGCACGCTGCGCCGCGTGATGACTACTTCGGAGAATTCCATCACTCCTCCAGATCGAACAGGGTGTTGACGTTTCTGAGCACAGCCGCGTCATCCACCGGAATATCGATGACCGTGCAGACTTGGGAGCGGATGAGTCCAGCCAGGCCTTGTCCGTCGTCGTTTTGCTCCAGATCCAGCCAGGCAGGGATGAGAACAGGATGTCCGGAGCGGCCATGGTATGAGGGACGTATCACGGCGTCTGGTTGGGCCAAAAAGGCCTCGCAGAGAGCCCTGGCGGTCATTGCCGAAACGAAGGGATGGTCCACCGGCCAGATGAGATATCCTGTAGCCTGCGAGTCTTTCAATTCCCGGACTGCTTGCCGCAGGGTGGAGAGCATATCCGGCGTTTCCCAACCTGATGCTATCGCCACGCGTTTGATCCCTGCTTCCTCAAGCGCGGTACGGATCAGCTCAGTGAAAGTCTTCCCGCCGTGCCGGGCCTTGCTTTTCGGCTGGCCGAAGCGCTCCCCATTTCCGGAGGCGGGGACAATGGCAACGATGTCCTCAAAGGGCATTGAACTCCTCGATCGCGGCGTCCAACGCGTCCAGGTTGTTTTCGAAGGTTTCGGTCCAGTACTCCGGCTCCCACTGGCGCAGGATCTCCTCGTAGGTCTTGCCCTGCTGCTCCACCCAGGTGTAGTACTTGAGATTGTGGACGCGCTTTTTATCGCGGTAACTGAGTTCGAGGTAGTTGTCGATTTGCTGGCAATTCAGGGCGGCTTCCAAGTCCAGCGCGGCCTGCCGCGATGTGTAATCACCCTTGAGGGCTTTCTGTTCCTCGATCCTGGAGCGGTAGAGATCGGCAGAATCGGTGAAGATGGTGAAGACCACATCGTCTTGGTTGTACTCGAAGTATTTGGCTTGTTTGATAGAGGCCAGCAGGTTGGCGATGGAGGAAATTCCCAGCAGCGGCAGCTTCCTGACAACCGCTTCCGGAACGCCTTCCCCAATGAGAAACTCCTGGCCGGCGGGCTCGTTGAAGAGGCGCAGCAGTCTCAGGCAGTCCTCGTCGCGGATCGCGGCCACGGCGTCGGTGTGGCGGACGTTGTGTACCCAGGGCACGTGCTTGTCGCCGATCCCCTCTATGCGGTGTCCGCCAAAGCCGTTCAGCAGCAGGGTGGGGCATTCCAGCGCTTCTGAAGCGGTGGTTTTTAACAGCGGGAAGAGAGTTTTTAAGAAATCACCGGCCGCGATCGTACCGGCGGAACCGGTGGCGCTGACGAATCCGCTCATCCTTGACGAAGGCGTTTTTACCAGTTCCCATGCTTCCTGGATGGCATTGCCGGTCACGTGATAGTGCCAGAAAGGATTGCCGAATTCATCGAACTGGTTGAGGATCACGTTGTGCGGATCGGTCCGCAGTTCGGCGCATTTGTCGTAGATCTCCTTGACATTGGACTCGCAGCCGGGCGTGGCGATGACCTCGGCGCCGATCTCGCGCAGCCAGCTGAAACGCTCCGGACTCATCTCCTCAGGCAGGATCGCCACCGCCGGGCAGGCCAGCAGGGCACAGTCGAAGGCTCCGCCGCGGCAGTAATTGCCGGTGGAAGGCCACACAGCCTTGTCGAATTCCGGATCGAAGGTGCCGCTGACCAAACGCGGGGCAAGGCAACCATAAGCCGCGCCGACCTTGTGGGCCCCGGTGGGAAAGTATTTTCCGACCATACCGATGATGCGGGCGGGCACGCCGGTCAGGGAGGAAGGGAGTTCGAAGAAATTCGGCTGGCCGAACAAGCCGCTATGGATGTCGTTCTTCCAAGTGATGCGGAACAGGTTGAGGGGATCGACGTCCCAGAGGCCGATGGGCTGGAGTTGTTGTTTGATGGCATCCGGGATGGTATCAGGATACATCTGTTGCCGGAGGGTGGGCAGAATGATCCCGCGCTCTTTGCAGCGGCGGGCGTTTTTGCGCCTTACCGCAGAGTCGATTGTTGTGATAAGTTTTGGCATTTATATACTCCTTTTATTAACACAGAGAGAAGCGGAGGAAAAGCGGAGAAAAGCAGAGGCTTTACTTGTGCCATTTACTTACCTATGTTGGTTTTCATTAACAGGTCGACATCGCTTTGAGACATTCTGCCATGGTTCAATCTCATTCGGGTGATACCATCCTTCAGCAAGGGAACATTGAAGTTGATCAACAAACCCAATTCAATCCCGCTCAGAGAGAGATATGTCATCACCTGTGCTTCGAATATAGGAAGCATTATCGGAACTGACTTCAACTCAATGATCACAGCGTTTTTTACAATTATGTCTGCTCGAAGTTTGGTGTTGAATCGCTTGTCTTTGTAAATAACCGGAATGATAACTTCACGGTTATATTGCATTCTCCTCAAATCCATTTCATGGCAAAGGCAGTCTCTATATATCGATTCCAGTAGACCAGGTCCCAAAAACCTGTGCACTTCTATACAAGCGCCGATTATCCTGCTACTCAGATCATTCAATTCCGTTTCAGTCATCTTGTCATATCTTTCTTAACTATCTGTTATTAAATATATATCCCAAAGCCTTGAGCCCAACTTTGCTCTATTTGAACTCTGCGTTTCTCTGCTTCCACTCTGCTTTTCTCTGTGTTAAAGAAAAGACCTTATTTTTTCAACCACATCCCGGACCTTGGAATTGAAGACCATCGCCGCGATGACGAACGGCTTGTATCCCGCCTCCTGGTAAGTGTGCAGTCTGTACCGTTCGAAGACGGACTTTGCCACCTCGCCCTGTTCGCAACTCACGCCGGAGATGTCTGCCGGCAGACAATGTTCGTAAAGCGCATTTCCGCCGTGGGTCAGTTTCATCATCTCCTCGGTGCACTCCCAATCGCTGTGCCGGGCATTTTCCGCCAGGCAATGCCGCTCAAGTTCTTTCAATCCCTCTTTGTCGCCCTGGCGGAGCATCCGGGTACGTTCCTGCATCACGGACATCGGCGCCCAGGACTTGGGATACACCACATCCGCATCCTTGAAGGCATCGCTCATGGAGTGCGTGATCCGGAACGAGCCGTTACTTTGCTGCGCAAAGCATTTTGCGGAATCAAGCGTATCCGGCAGCAAATCATAACCCTCGGGATGCGCTAACACAACATCCATCCCAAAGCGGGACATAAGGTTAACCACTCCCTGCGGCACGGAAAGGGGCTTGCCGTAGGAGGGCGAATAGGCCCAACTCATGGCGATCTTTTTGCCTTTCAGGTTATCCCAGCCGCCGAAATAGTCTTTAAGTTTGAGCAGGTCGGACAGGCTTTGGGTGGGGTGGTCTAGGTCGCATTGGAGGTTGACCAGGGTCGGGCGTTGGGCCAGGATCCCGGTGGCAAATCCGTCGCTCACCGCATTCGCCACCTCTGTCATATAGGTGTGTCCCTCGCCGGGATACATGTCGTCGCGAATACCGATGACTTCCGTCAGGAAGGAGATCATGTTGGCGGTCTCACGGACAGTTTCGCCATGGGCGATCTGAGATTTCACTTCGTCGAGTTCGGACAGCGCCAGGCCCAGGCCATTGACCGCGGAGGCAAAGCTGAAACGGGTGCGGGTGCTGTTGTCCCGGAAGATGGAAATGGCCAGCCCGTAGTCGAAGATGCGCCAGGGCTTCTTTTCCCAGTGCAGGAGTTGTAAAATCTCCGCCACCAGCATCACGGCTTTGAGGTTATCCAGGCTGTTTTCCCAGGTCAGCAGGAAATCCTTGCCGAAAGTGTCGGTCTTGAGAGCCTCCAGTTCTTTCAGTCTTTCGTTTATGGCAGCTGTCGTATTCATAGTTTTCCTCAGTTTCTATTTTATTGATTTACTTAGCGTTAGCCCATCCGCTGGGCGGCCAGCAACACGGCGTCAATGATCTGCTGGTAGCCTGTGCAGCGGCAAAGATTGCCTTTCAAAGCCTGGCGTACTTCCCCGCGGCTGGGCCGGGGATTCTTCAAGAGTAGCGCGTAGGCCGTCAAAACCGTGCCGGGCGTGCAAAATCCGCACTGGATCGCACCCATGTCGAGGAAGGCCGCTGGATGGGATGCAGCGTACCATCTGCTGACGCAACGCCTTCTATGGTAAGGATTTCGCAGCCTTCCACAGCGGCGAGTTTCAGTTTGCAGGAGCGGCGGGGCTCATTATTGACCAGGACGGTGCAGGAACCGCAGACTCCGATGTCGCAGCCGATCTTGGTTCCGGTCAGCGATAGATCCTCGCGCAGCCAGAGTGAGAGTTTTTGGCCGGGATCGTAGTCGGCGTAGGAGATACCGTTCACTTTGATCATGGTTTCATCCTTAGGGGCTGGTCGCAGCAGCGTTTTCCAGTGGCGCGGCAGAGGGCGTTGGCAATGGCGGGAGCCATCAGTTCGTTGGTCGGCTCGCCGATCCCCTTGGTCCCGGAAGGCGAGGTGGGATCGGGATTTTCGACGATGATCGCTGTCATCTCCGGCAGATCCGTGCTGCGGGGCATGCGATACTGGTGGAAGTTAGCCGGGACAACTTTCCCTTCGGCGCAACCGCATTCCTCAAACAAGGCATAGCCGGTTCCCATTGCCATTCCACCGTAAAACTGCCCTACCACCAAAGCCGGATTGACGGCTTTGCCCACGTCATGCGCGGCAACCATGTTCAAAAGTGTTACCAAACCGGTGGCGGGATCGACTTTCAACTCCACTGCCTGGCATCCGTAAACCCAAGTGAAATAAGCGTTTCCCTGGCCGGTGTGTTCGTTCCAGGTCACTTGCGGGGCCTGGAACACGCCAAAGGCGTAAGGATAAATCTGGTTGGCGTAACAAAGACGGATGGCCTCATCCCAATCTAGAATCGCAGTTCCCTGCGTGTCAAGCAGTTGTCCGTCCGCAAAAGCAGACACTGTTTTCCCGGTCAGCTCGCGCACAGCATTTATAATTATGTCTTTCAATATCTTGCAGGCGTTGACCACAGCCCCTCCGCCCATGATGGTGCCGCGGGAAGCCACGGTCGTGCCGCCATCGGGGATATTGGACGTGGAGGGCAGCCGGTAACGGATCCTATCTTTTTGCAGGCCAAGGTGTTCCGCCGCCAGGATGATCATTGCCGATTCCGAGCCCTGGCCGTTTTCATGGACTCCTGTCTCCAAAAGCACGGAGCCGTCGGGCTGGACGCTTATGATGGCGGAATTGAAATCGGTGCCCTCGGCGCCCAAACTCATGCCGCGGAAGCTGATGGCCAGACCTATGCCGTACCACTGTTTGAGGGCGGGATCGCCGAACGAACAGTTTTTCCTCTTGTTCTCGTAGTCGATCTCTTTCAGGACCGCATCCATAACCTGCTGCAAGGAAACGAGATGCGTGTCCAGCACCTGCCCAGTGACAGTGGTCGAGCCCTGTCTTACCATGTTTTTACGGCGGAATTCGAGCTCATCTAGGCCCATTTTTTCCGCAGCTATTTCCATCAACTGCTCGATGGCGAAATTCACTTGCGGCGAACCGAAACCGCGCATCGCTCCGCAAAAGATGTTGTTGGTATAGACGCCGTAAACGTCGCACTCCACATTGGGGACTTCGTAGCAACCGCAACATTGGACTGTCGAACGCCATGTCACCCAAGGAGTTACGCTGCAGTAGGCACCACCGTCGGCAACCATGCGCACCTTCACCGACCTGATCAGTCCATCGGAAGATAATCCCATGCGGTACTGCATTTTGTAGGGATGGCGTTTATAACTTTCACGCAGGCTCATTTCACGGGTGTAGGTCAGCTTGACTGGACGTTTCAGAAGCCAGGCGCAGAGTGCCGCTCTGGCGCAAACCAGCGCTGCTGTGTCGTCCTTGCCGCCAAAGCCGCCGCCCATGGGCACAGTTTTGACTTCCACATCCTTCAGTTCGACTCCCAATGTCGAGGACACGAAGCGCCGGGTGGAAAACGGATGTTGCATGCTGCCATAGACTTCCATCACTCCGTCGGGTCGCAGCCAGCAGAGCGCGGATTCCGGTTCCAGATAGGCATGCTCGACGCGCGAGGTAGTGAACTCCTGTTCGATGATCACATCGGCATCTCTTTCGCCTGCAATAAGATCGCCCCTCCGCACCACATGGTGGTTGGCGATGTTGGAGCCGTGGAAAGGATGCAGGATTTCGGCTTCCGGTTGGAGCGCCTCTTCGGGATCCAGGATGGGCGTTCTGGTCTCCAAATTTACCTTCACCAGTGGGACGGCGGCGATGGCCTGGGGGCGCGATTCCGCCACCACGAGGGCCAACACGTCGCCGGTCGAGTTGATATCTTCGTCCACGAGGGTCGGATAATCCTTGATGATCTGCCCAAAACGCACCTTGCCGGGGATGTCTTTGGCCGTCACGACCGCCACCACGCCGGGCTGGGCCAGCGCTGCGGAAGCGTCGATGGAAATCAAGCGGGCCCGGGGCAATTCGCTGTAAATCGGCGCCGCGTGCAGCATACCGGGCATTTTCAGGTCATCGGTGTAAAGCGCCCGGCCTGTGACCTTGGCCCGGGCGTCGTTGCGGAAAGCGGGTTCTCTCATTGTCATACCTCCGGGGTCAGCAAGCGCTCCAAAGTAAAGCTTTTTTCCAGCTCAATACCCATCAACTTCGCCGGATTCAGGCAACAAAACTCGACCAGCCTGTCCAGCGAAATGCGCCCTGTTTCCACCAAACCGCGATAGATGGAGGCAAACATCGTAGCCAGGCCGGGGACGCCATTGGGCACCCTTTCCGGGGTCTCCCGATAGCGGTCTTTGTCGGCGTCGGTAAAGGCGCAGTGGTCGCTGGCGACGATATCGAAGGCGCCGTCCTGCAAGAGTTCCACCAGCAGCCCCCGTGAGGTTTCAGAGCGATAGGGAGGCGAGCAGAGCCAGCGGTGGGCATTTTTGCCCTTGAGGCGCTCAGAGTTGTAAAGCAGATAGTGGGGCGCGGTCTCGCAAGTAATGGCGGGATTGTGTGTCTTGGCCTCCCGGATGAGCAGGGCGGCTTGGGGCGTCGAGACGTGGACGATGTGCAGCGGATAGCGGTGTTGCACAGCCAGGTCGAGGATCTTTTCCACGGCGGTGATCTCCGCGCTTTCCGGACGCCTCAAGGTATGGTCGAACGGCGTTTTGAAAGTATGTTCAGCGCCGGCTTTCTCGATGATGGAGTCATCCTCGCAATGCACCAGGAGGCTGGGCTTCAGATCGGCCAGATCTTCCATCCAGCGCCCAATCCGCTTGTAGCTGCTATACAGGCCGGCGTTCTTGTAGGTGGTGTAGAGTTTTACGTCGCAGCCTCCCCGGACCAGGGCCAAAACCTCTTCCACAGTGGCCTGCACGGGAGTCAGATGCCAGTGCACCCGACCGCAGAAATGCTTATGGGCGTCGTCCCGCATAGCGCGCAGTTTGGCGGTTAGGGAAATACCCTCTTCCTCCGTAACAAAGGCCCCGATCGCCGCTATGCCGTGCTTGTTAGCCATTTTATCCA
Organism: Candidatus Cloacimonadota bacterium; assembly: GCA_029565595.1. Taxonomy (GTDB): domain Bacteria; phylum Cloacimonadota; class Cloacimonadia; order Cloacimonadales; family Cloacimonadaceae; genus Syntrophosphaera. The sequence goes on along the minus strand of JAKQNV010000182.1, from coordinate 609 downwards.
AAGCGGAAAAACCATCACGCAGCTCGTAGCCGCCGATGCGCTCGCCCACATGGACGTGAAAATCGCAAACGCCAGGCCACAACTCAGTTGACGGCATCGATGTCCTTCAAACCGTGTCCCGTGACCAGCAACACGACCTTGTCTTCCTGCTTTATCCACTCGTTTTCGATGCCTGCCAGCAAGCCGGAAAGCGTGGCGGCGCTGGAGGGTTCGGCAAAAACGCCGGTTTTTCGTGCCAGTTCCTTCTGGTCGCGCAGGATGGCATCGTCATAGACGCGGACGGCCTTGCCCTCGGTCGTTTTGAGGGCCCAGACTGCCCCATGCGCATTGGCGGGGGTTCGCACGGAGATGGAGTCGGCAATGGTTACCGGATCGGCTGCGTCGCGATAGACGCCGGTTTCCCAGTAGGAGGTGATGGCGTCCGAACTGCTGGCCTGGACGGCCAGGAGTTTGGGCATATTGTCTATGATGCCGCAGTTGAAAAGATCCCAATAGGCCTTGAAAATTCCGGCCAGGATGACTCCGTCGCCCACCGGCACCACGATCCAGTCGGGAACCGAGCCCAGTTGTCTCCAGATCTCGAAGCCGGCGGACTTTTTGCCTTCGATG
>JAKQNV010000176.1 GCA_029565595.1 Candidatus Cloacimonadota bacterium | reverse complement strand
CGACGGCAACCACGAACTCCGAACAGATCGGCAAAATGGAGCGGATCGCCTCTACCACCGGATAATAGAGTTTCACACCGTTGCGGACGAAGGAAAAGCCGCTGATCTTCACGCCTCGTCCTCCGTTCCGTATTGCAGCTGATAGAGTTTTTTATAGCGCGGGCAACTCTCCAACAATTCCTCGTGTCTGCCGCTGCCGACGATCCTGCCGTGTTCCAAAACGTAGATGCGGTCGGCCTTGAGCACCGTGGAAAGCCGGTGGGCGATCATGATCACTGTGCGGTTGCGCGTGGCGTCGTCAATAGCCTGCTGCACCTTCTTTTCGCTTTCGGTGTCCAGGGCGCTGGTGGCTTCGTCAAAAACGAGGATGGGCGGATCTCCGACGATGGCGCGGGCGATGCAGACCCGTTGCCTCTGGCCGCCGGAAAGGTTGGCGCCCTTGGTTTGCAACACCTCGTCGTATTGATTGGGAAAGGTGAGGATGAATTCCTCGGCGTGCGCGATGCGGGCGGCTTCGCGGATCCTGGCGTCGGATACGCTCTCCAGGGTGCCGTAGGCGATATTTTCCCGGATGGAGCGCGTGAAGAGCATGCTGTCCTGGGTTACCACGCCAAAGAGCCGGCGCAAGTGGCCCAGCTTGATCTGGCGGATGTCGGTCCCGTCGATTTTGATAACGCCTTCCTTGACGTCGTACATCCTGTTGAAGAGGTTCGCGAGGGTGGTCTTGCCGCCGCCGCTGGCGCCCACAAACGCCACTTTTTCGCCCTTGCGGATGGTCAGCGAAACGTCCTGTAGCACTGGCTGCGCCTTCGCGTAATGGAAACTGACCTTAGCGAGTGCGATTTCGGAAACAAAATCGGGATGGTCCTGCGCGTCCGGAGCGTCCTGTACCGCGGGAGTCTGGTTGATGACCAGCGAGATGCGGTTGAGGGAGACCAAGGCTTTTTTGATCTCGGTATAGATCTGGCTGAGGACCTTGAGGGGATGCAGCATGGAAAAGAGGGCGAAAAGAAAGGCTGTGAAATCCCCCAGCGTGAAACCTGAGCCCGGCGCCAGGATCATCTTCCCGCCGAGGATGATGACCACCACGCCGGTGAAGGTCGAACTCAATTCGGCGATGGGAACATTCAGTGAGGTGTAATACTGCGCCCGTTTCCACATCCGCAGATGGGCGCGGTTGATCCCGCTGAAGACCCGGTATTCGCTTTCCTCGCGACGGAATGCCTTGACGATCTTCATGCTGTTCAAAGCCTCTTCCACAGTGGAAAACATCGAGGACATCCGGGCCTGGATGCGCCGCGAATATTTCTTGATCTTTTTGCCCAAAAAGCCGATCACCAGCGTGAAGCCCGGCAGCACCAGGACACTGAGCAAAAACAGCCGGTGGTTCAGCAGCCAGGCGATGCGCATGTAAACGAAGATGGAAACGATGTCCCGCAAACCTTCCAGCAGCGAGCGGATGAATTGCTCGCTCACGATGTCCACGTCGTTGACCATGCGCACGATCGAATCCCCCACCCGGTTTTGGGTAAAAAACTCCAGCGACTGCTCCATATAGCGCCGGAACATCATATTGCGTACGTCGCGGACCGTATTTCCCCGCAATTTGACGAAGAGCACCCGTTGGATATAGTAGAAAATGTTTTTGAGGATGATGACGATCATGACGAAGCCGCAGATCACTGTCAGCAAGGCCAGTGAATCGGTGCGCAACATCAGCTCCTTCATCCCCTGCCAGAGCGGGGCGAGGCTGCCGGCGCCGTGGATGCCGGACAAACCGCCGCTGTGGGTCCAGAAATCCCGCGCCAGGTTGCCCAGCGCGCTCAAAAAGGACGTGGCGGTCGGATAGAGGATGGCGGGTTTATTGGGATTGAAGACAAAATCGAAGAGCGGGATCGCCAGGGTGATGCTGACTCCGCTGAACAAGGCGAACAGCAGCATGGCGATCAGCCCTGCCACCAGGATGTACCAGTATTTGAACATCATCCGGTAGATGAGGGCGACGTCGCTCAGCTTGCTTTTTTTGCTCTTATCGCTAATCATAATTCCGCTCCATAAAAAAAAGCCAGCCTCGGCTGGCAAGAAAAAAGATGGCACGCCCTAAGGGATTCGAACCCCCAACCTTCTGATCCGTAGTCAGATGCTCTATCCAGTTGAGCTAAGGGCGCACGTAAAGCCAGCTTTTAACCCCCCCCTTTTCTGTCAAGCATTATGTGGGACAACAAACTCAAATCCTGGAGTCCAGCGAACACAGATCGCACAGATTCCAAAGCTATCTGACTGAACACCAAAAAAATCCTGTAAATTCGTATGATTCGTGGACAGCCCTGTAAAAGAGGCCGCAGAAAAGCGCGGAAAAGCGCGGATCTACGCAGAAAAAGAAAAGATCAGCCGCACACAGATTTCACAGATTTCACAGATTTTTTAATCTTCCCACCCCCGAAAATTCGTGAAAATTCGTGTAATTCGTGGACAGCTCTTTTTTCTGTGTTATCCCGCGTCTTTTCCGTGTTATTCTGCGGCCTATTCTCCCGGACGATACTCATTCAACCTCAACGCGGATCCCAGCGGAATGGGCCCCAAACTCCGGCGCGTACATGCATTGGATCGAGGCGATGCCGTTGGAAAAATCGCCTTTGTTGAAGACCCTCAAGGGATATTCGAAGACATATGTCCCCTTGGGCAGGTATTCGATGAAGAAGTTGGTGGCAGCGTCCCCGGTGGCTTCGTAGTAACCCAGCCCGTCCTGCCATTTGTAGCGCGAAAGGACGTTGACCGGCTCGAATCCGGAGGCCCGCATGTCCTTCAGGTGCAGGTATTCCATATCGCGGTCGGATCTGAGTTCGATCCTCACCACGACCTTGTCGCCGACCTTGAGTTCGTTGCCGTCCCGCACCGGATCCAGGACTTTGCCGGTATCTGTGAGCCGCTCGACAAAGAGGGCTTTATCCAGACGCAGCGGCGTTTGGGCGGGAGTGATTTTGTCCAGGTCCTCGAAATATTGCCAGTAGAGGGAACCCCAGCTGGAAACGCGGTTGGGATTGGTGACCGCGACCTCGGCCATTTTCGGCTTGATCTCTCCACCCTGCCAGGAGGTCTTGAAATAGCCGGTCCCGGCCTCGATCTGGACGCCGTCCATCTTGGCTGGTTCGAGCGTTTCGCCGCCGAGTTGGATCGTCGCCAGTTCGGTCTCGTCCAGCCACTCAGTTCCTGAAATGAGCAGCGCGTAGCAGGCTTCTGCTGTGGCTTTGGTGGTTTTCCAATGGTTGGTCTGCTTGTTTTTCAGCAGCCAGGTACGCATTGCATCAATAGACAGCGTGTCGGCAACGATGTCGTGGAAGGCTTCGATCAGCAGGGATTGCGTTTCGATCGGGGCCTGATACCAGAACCAGGGGGTGTCGTCGTATTTCCACCACATTCCCAGCTCTTCGTCGTGCAGGGCGCGTTCCCTGAGGGAGGCGATGACCTTGGCCGGAGTAACCGGTTTTTCAAAGCGGTGCAAAGCCAGCGCGATCAGACCCTGTCCGAAGTTATCCTTGTTAGCCCAATAGAGATCGGCCTGGCCTTTGAAGTACTCGACTGCGACACTCACGTCCTCTGGGAGCGGAATATCGGGAAAGAACGACCGGGCGTAGAGATAGTGCATTTCCATGTAGCCCAGGTTGTCAAGTTCCAACCAGCCCATTTTCTGGAGTTCCAGATAGTCTTCCAGGATCTTGCGGTCGATGTAGCCGAGGGCCGCCTGCGCCATTTGCCAGACCTGCTTGTTCTGCCGGATGGAGGTCACGCCCAGGTGATCCAGGTGACCCAAACCTTCAACGATGTATTGCGTGACCCACCACGAGTCATTCATGCCGGGAAACCAGGGCCAGCCCCCGCCGGCACTTTGGTTTTGCTTCAATTTGGCCAGCGCCGTGTCGAATTGGTTGGCCATGTTGTTGAGGTCGAAGAGCAGGCCGATGCGTTGTTTGGCCTGGGTTTCGTTTCTCGCTTCCAGCACCCAGGGCGTTTCCTGGAGCAGGACGGACTTCAGTTCCTCGTTCTTCTGCAGATTGGAAAGCAGGGCGGCGGAGCCCGGAGTATCCCGCCACGCCGCGAAGACCCGCTGCACGGCCGGATTGGCGTTGGCGATGTGGGAAGCCAGGCTGTTGGCGTAGAAGCGCGAAAAGATCTGCTCGTTGCAGTCGTGTGGATACTCCATCAGGTAAGGCAGGGCCTGCACGGCGTACCAGGCGGGGTTGGAAGTGTATTCCAGAGTCAGTTTGTGGCTGCGGAGCGTCGTTGATTGGCCGCTGTCGCGCAGTTTGGCAAAGACGAAGGACTTGGTGGAATTGCCGGGTACCGGCAGCGGCAGGCTTTCGGTCACCAGCATCCGGTTGGAGAGGATGGGCAGCGTGTTTTCCTCGCCGTCGGAAAAATCGCCGGAGCGAGCCACCACGCGGTAAGTGACGGCACCCAATCCGGACGGAACCTGGAGTTCCCAGTTCAGCACCGTGCTTTCGCCTTTTCTGACTGAGAAGGACTGCCGCGCTTTGTCCAGTTGGAAATCTTTGTCCACCGGCTCAAGGCTGATCGCGTCGAAGAGGAAAAGCTGGCAGGTGCCGGATTGGCCGGTCTCGTCCAGGGAAGTGATCTTGGCAGTGAAAGTGATCTTATCGCCTTCGCGGAAGAACCGCGGAGCGTTGGGCAGCACCATCAGCGGCTTTTGCGTGACGGTGATTTTTTCGCTGGTCCCGATCTTGAAATCCCGGGTCAAAGCCAAAGCGCGGAACTTCCAGCGGGTGAGGGCTTCCGGGATCTTGAAGGCGAAACTGACCTCTCCTTTCTCGTCGGTGTACAGTTCCGGATAGAAGAAAGCCGTCTCCGCGAAGTTAGTGCGGGCCGCCACCTGGGACAGATCTTCCGGCTCCTCTGGAAGCAGTGGAGCGGCCCCGCCTTGCAGCGCTGTAATATTGGCGACGTCGCTGACCGCGGGTCTTTTATCAAGGTCCTCCAGTACACGTGTGGAGCCTGCTCTGATATCCGCCGCCTTGCAATACATCACATGCGCAAATCCGTGATCGAGCCTGTAGCCATACCAGTTGAAGCTGTCGAATTCCCGTTTCGGCCAGGAAGCGCCCCAATATCGGCGGATCCAGGTCAGATAGGTCGTTTCAAGGAATGAGTAGTTGCGCCAGCCGCAGGACCGGGATGCTTTGCCATATACCCCGGTCGTCCACGCTCCCGGCCGGAAAGCGTCAAGCGAGGCGTCGTACATCGAAACCAATACTTCCGCGGTGATCCGGCCACCAGTGTGGTCTTTCAGTTTGAGCCGCCACTCCTGGTCCTGCCCGGGTAAAAGTTTATCCCGGAAACTCATGTATTCGAAAGAGAGCTGCCGGTCGGTCCAGGGCACGGTGATCTCCTGGCTGCGCGTGTAGAGCCGGCTGTCGCGGATGAAGGTGAAATGCACGAAAAAGCCGCCGCGGTCCGTTTCCTTCACCGGGAAGGTCACCAGCCGCTGGCTGCGGTCCAGCTTGATCCGCCGGCTTTCCACGATGGCGTGGCTTTTTTCCACTTCCACAAGCACCGATACGTCTTCGTAGCCGCTGCCGATGAGGATTTGGACCTCTTCGCCCGGCTCGCAGACCACCCTGACCGGCACGAACCACTCCGCCTGCGGATAGGGAAGCTTTCCAGAATCGCTGTCATAGACCGTAAAGTAGCGCGTGACCTTGATTTCCTGCTGTTTGTAAATGGCGTTCGCTTCCAGAACATAAACCCCGGGCCGCCAGCCGGCGAAGTTTGCCACCTCCAGCGAATCCCGGTCGGGAGTGTCGAAGCTGCCCGACCAAACCTGTTCCAAAACCGGCCACGAGGCGAGCTGGTCCTCGCTGCCATAGATATCGTTGGGAAAGAGTTTGAGGAATTCCGAACGCTCCAGGTAGGCGCGATCGGGAGCCTGCCAGTAGCGGTTTTTCTGCACCCGGTCCGGTGCTTGCAGGCGCGAGATCTTCAATTCTCCCCGCGCGGGCATAGGCTCGCCGCTGAGGTTGACGGTCTCGACGGGAACGCTCAGTTTTCCGGACTGGAGGTCGATCCGGTCGGCCAGCAGCGGATTGAGGATCAGTTCCTTTTCCCCGACGTTTAGGGAGAGCGTTCCGCTGCGCGTTTCGCCGCTGATGTCGGTGACGTCGGCGCTGATCCTGAAGGTGAAATATGGGTCGCGTTTAAAGTTCGCGGTGGACTCACCGGCGGCCAGAAAAGAGAGGTCAAACCAGCCCTCGGAGTCGGTGGCGGCGGTTCCGTGGGCGATCTCCTTTTCCGGGGTATCGGGCCGGGGTCCCCACCACCAGTACCAGAAAGGATATTTGGCCTGGCGGAAGATCCGGTAGCTCACAGTGGCGCTATCGACAGGAAACCCGGCGTAGGAAAGCGCCCTGCCCCGCAGGGACACATATTGGTCGAGTTTGTAGCTCAGCTGTGGTTTGTCCAGCGTCACCTCAAAGCGCGGGCGCTTGTATTCCTCCACGCTGAAATTGACAGAGCCGTCCACATTATAGATAGAGTAAGATCCTGCCTTCGTACCGGGCATTTTGATCCGGTTGACGAAGATCGACATATTGCCCGTCAGGCGTCCCTGCGGCGCGGTGAAAGTGCAGTTGAAGGTGCCGTATTCGTTGGTGCTGACTGTTTGGCTGGCCACAGGATCCCAGTTGGCGTCACGGAAAACCACCGAGATCTCTTTTCCGGTCAGCAGGCCGTACTTTTTTTCCTTGTCCGATTCGTAGAGGACGCCTTTGACATAGATCGTCTGCCCCGGGCGGTAGATGGAGCGGTCTGTGAAGAGCAGGCAGCGGGGTTTCACGCTTTCCCGGTAATCGTTGTTGAACCAATAGCTGTTGACCTGCAGGGAGTCAGCGCCGTTGACCAGCAATAGTTTTCCGGCTTCGTAACGGGTGTCTTCGGGCAGGATGAGGATCCCTTCCGGGTCGCTTTCGCCGGACCAGACCAGGGGGTAGTTGTGTTTGTGGGTGTCCTGGTTGTATTCTTCTTGGAAGAGCCGGGCTTGCACGCCTTTCAAGGGCAGGCCGGTGGAGCGGTCCGCGACCAAAATGACGTTCCGTTTGTCGGAGCGGCCAACCCAGGACAATCCGGAACAGGTGAAGAAACTGAAACCCTGCACGGAAGCGGCTCCATGATCCGCGTCCCCGAGATTGGCGGCGATAGCGATATAGTGCCCAGCCGCGAAAGGGCCCAACGGGATTTCAAAGGTATGGAGGCGGAAATCGCCTTCGTTGGCGGTCTCGAAGCTCTTGCTCCAGAGCGGTTCTTTTTTCAGCAAGGCTTCCATTTTTTTATCGCGGGTGTCCGTCCAGTCGAAAGTTTCGGGATTGTAGCTGCCGGCCCCCCGGTGTGGGATGCGGTAGACCTTCACCACAGCGCCGGACAGGTTTTTGACGCTGAGCAGCGCTTTGGCCGTCTGGCTGGGGATAGTCAGGTTTTCCAGGTTCAGGTTCAGCTCCGGCAGCCGGATATTCTGCGCCAGGGCGGAACAGCAGTCGGAACCGTAACTTCCGGGAAACTGGCCGCTCCACGCATCACATAGTTGCAAAGCGGTCACATAATCCCAGCGATGGTCTTCGCCCGTTTCGGCCTGATAGAGATCTCCCCGGCTTTTGTCGAGTTCAGCGAGTTTATAGGCCGCGTAAGCCCCGGCGGGGAGGGGAGCGTATTGGTCCAAAGCCAGGCGCAAGGCGTCTTCGTAGTAGGTATCCGGGGCTCGCAAAGCGCAATTGGCATACATGTAGCTGAGCCGGTCCAGGTCGGCCTCGGCCAGCGCGGAAGGATCTTCGTCCCTTAAATGGAAACGGATCAATTCCTGGTAGAGCAGCGCCGCCTGATATCTTAAAGACAGGCTGTCCGGCGTGTCGATAGCCATCTGCTCGAAGCTGGCGGCAGGGGCGAAAAAGCGGGAATCGCTGATCGTGAACTCCTCCGGGGGCAGCGTCAGCCCGGATTCGTCGTTCTGGTAAAAGGCCAGGGCGCGCCGGGCCAGAAAGTCGTAAAGGGTCGGCCGCAGCGCCCGTTCATCCATGCCTCCAGACTTCACGAAGGCGGGGTAATCGGCGATGCTGAGTTTTTGGAGCAGCTCCGGCTGGGCCAGGGAGAGGCTGTATTCCCGCGCGGTTTCTTTGGCGATGGTCTTCAGATCCCAGGCGGCGACGTCGTTGAGGTCGAAATCGACCGTTTCGCCGCGGTCTTCAAACCTCCAGCGGTTGCTGACATAGTAGTTCCAATAGAGCTCGGCCAGCATGCTGTGTAAAACCGCTGAAGCGGGTTGTTGGGACGTTTTCAGGTATTCACGCACGGCGTCGATCGCCTGCTGCGAGGAAAATTCCTTCACTTCCTGCATGATCCTGAGTTTGTAGATCAGCGCCCTTATCTGCTGGTCGGTCCTGTTTTCCGCGAGCGCGGCCTGATACAGCGAATCGACCTTGGCCTCCATCGATTTGGGCAGTCGGTCTTTCTGCAATTGGTCGATCCGCTGCCAGGCGGATTCGTAGTCGAAAGGCCCGTCCGCTGCTGCCAGTAAAGAGGCGGCCGCTGTGCAGGCCAGGATCAGCAAGAGCAGTCTGGGATCCATCAAAACTCCTTGATATCGCGCAACCTTTCACTTGGGCGATGGTTGCGCCTTAAAGCTGCATGGAATTACAATTGAGTATATCGCCCTCTGTGGTTGCTGTCAAGGTTTATTTCCCGCTGGCGCCATGACTGGAAAAGAGGCCACAGGAAAACACGGAAAAGCGCGGATCCACGCAGAAAAAGAAAAGATCAGCCGCACACAGATTTCACAGATTTCACAGATCCCTTAGATATCTGACTTAACACCAAAAAACCCTGTAAATTCGTGTAATTCGTGTAATTCGTGGACAGCACTTTACTCTGTGTCTCTGTGTCTCCGTGTCTCTGTGTTAAAAAACCTCTGCTTTTCTCTGCCTTTCTCCGCTTTTCTCTGTGGTGAAATCTCTTTTTCTACGGCCCATTATAAAAAACCCCGGCGCCAGTCGGACACTGACACCGGGTGCATGTATATAAGGAAGATTTAGATTGTGAAGCGATAAAGGGTATCCGGGCGCGCGGGATCGCTTCGTTTCGCGCCATTACAGACAGGTATTACGCTTTGACAGGCTTGACTTTGCCTTTGAAGCCGATGAGTTCGAGGACCAACTGGAGCGTGATCAGAATAACCAGTTGAAAAAATTCCTGCTCATCTTCTTCAGCCACCAGAGGAATGTCAACAGCAGCGTTAACACGTTCAGCCAGCGCCGCAGCGATTTGGGCGAGCAGTTCTTCATTCATATCAGAACGCTCCGGTGAGGTCGTCGTAGGTGCTGATGCTGTCCAGATAGCCGTTGTCGATGGCGTTCTTGACGGTGGTGACGAAGGTACCCAGTTCAGTCACGTCTTCGCGGTTGATGCTGGCCAGGTCGATGTGTTCCGGGTCGGTCTTGGCCCAGGCGTGCATCATTTTGATGAACAGCGCGTAGGACGTGGGCGGCAGTTTCGTTTTGGGAACGTTTTCAGTTCCATTGCGCAGGCCGTAGGTCTTGAGGTCGTCCTTGTAATCGGCGGCGACGGTGGCCCACAGCGCGGCGAGGTTGCTGCCTTGCGCGCCGAGCGTTTCGTTATGCGCGGTCAGCCGGGGATAGACGTACTCGCGGCCGATGCAGAGCTTACCCTGACGGTAAGAACCGTAAACCATCTCGTCGATCGTGCCGCTGTAGGTGCGGATCGCGTACTTGAATTTGACTTTCAACTTATGCTTCTCCTTTCGTTTTATTTGAGGACAAAAGCCTCTATATAATAGTGGGTGACGAATTGCGTTCACGGGTAGAATATTGCACGCAGATCACGCAGAAAAAAACGCAGATCCACGCAGAAAAAAGAGAACAGGCGAGTCCACGCATTACACGATTTTTCACGAATATACGGTGGGCAACTAAATGATCTGTGGAATCTGTGTGATCTGTGTGATCTGTGTGATCTGTGTGAGCTTCTTCTTTTTTGCGATATCGGTCTTTTTATCCGCGAGATCTGCGGGAAACCCATTAACTCATTAACCCATTAACCCATTAACCCATTAACCCTCTTCAGGCCTCCCAGCCCGAGCCCATCTGTCACGTCTAACCTCTAACGTTTAACGATTAACCCATTAACCCATTAACCAACTTTGCCATAATTTTCTCAGCAGTCACCTAAATTATCTTATCTATCCGCCATTTATCCCTTGACACAATATCCGTGTCCCATAAAATGACCCCGATAAGGAGCCCCGAACCATGACTGCAAAGCAGTTTTTCGCCAAGTACAAGCACCACAACGGAGCCCGGGTCATCCAGATCCTGGTCCGCTACGAGGGCCGCAAACTCGACGTCCTCGAACTCTGCCACCAACTCTACCAACCCGGCGCCTCTGCCAGGGACGCCCGTACCATCAGCCCTTTGGACATTCCCATGATCGACCTCCAGGCGCTCAAAGCCTACCGCAAACGCGTCGCGGAACTCACCTTCCTCACCACCGAAAAGCGTGAAGAACTCAGCGACGCCAAGCTCCTGGCCTATCAGGAAGAACTCGCCGCCCTCAAAAAGGAACTGCGCCACGTCACCTACGCCAACGGCCGTATCAAGATGTTCCCCCTCGAAGGGGACAAGGCCTACCACGCCGTCCTCAACTCCGTCAAACGCCTCAAATTCAAGGCCCGCTACGACAGCCCGGAGGCCTACAACTTCATCCGCGACCACGTCGTGATCGGCCGCGCCTGTTACATCAATGACCCCGCGGCGGCCCTGGACAAAGCCGCCTAAACAGCGGAAAACATCCTCTGGAAAACAGACCCCTGTCCCTGCTTCCATCCTACCAACCAGCGAAATGTACGGCCCCCTCGGAGGGCGTCAACCGCTGTCTGTGAACCTGTGCCCTATTGGGCGGTGGCTTCCCCGTATTCGGCGTCGGTGACCGGTTCCAGCCACGCTATGGGCCCCAGGTGCTCTTGCGTGCCGATGCCGATATGGGCGAAGCTGCTGTCCGGGGCGGCGCCATGCCAGTGAACCGCCCGCGGCGGGATGGTGACCACGTCGCCGGGAAGGAGTTTGCGGGCCGGCTTCCCTTTTTCCTGATAAAATCCGATGCCGCTGGTCACCAAAAGGATCTGGCCGCCCGGATGCCAGTGCCAGTAAGTTCTGGCGGCGGGCTCGAAGTTGACGTTGTAGACATGGGTGTCGAAGCTGTGGTCCTCATCCGGGACGAGCAAATTGAACCAGACCTTGTTGGTGAAGGTCTCCGGGCTGGCCTGCGGTCCGATGGGGAAGGGACTTTGCTGTTCCATCTCTTACCTCCTCTGCTTTAGGTAGGGGAAATACAAATTAGATTCATTTATGGCATTTTAATAGTGAAAATGTGTCAAGCGGAATCTGGGGCGGATTGCCCCTGAATATTCCCACCTCCTGCGGGATTTTTTGAACTCACTACATCCCAAAGGATTATGCCTCTGGCCTGAAAATCCCCGCGTAATTGCTGTTGACACCAACTCCGGCCTCCAAATTATCGTTTTTTATCACATTGATTTTGGAGGTTCATTTTGAACTGGGAACAGCCTGATCTTGAGGCCCTGAGAGCGGAAGCGGAAGCGGGGGATGCGGAAGCGCAAACCCAACTTGGCGATATCTATTACGATGGTGAACAGGTTGAGAAGAATCACGAGGAAGCTTTGCGCTGGTGGTCGATGGCAGCAAAGCAGGGCGACGCTGATGGCCAGTATCAAGCAGCTCTGTTCCTAGAATATTATCACAACGATAGCCGCGAGGATATGCTCCAAGCATTCAACTGGTTTACTCAAGCAGCCAAGCAAGGCCTGGCTTCAGCTCAATATAAACTGGGCA
>JAKQNV010000142.1 GCA_029565595.1 Candidatus Cloacimonadota bacterium | reverse complement strand
CCTGCTGATTATTGCGCTTACTTTGGCAGGATGGAGCGGTATGCAGTATGGTTCCGGCGTTCAAGCCGCCCAGATCTCGAATACATTCGAGACCCTATCAATTGAGACCAACTCTTTCACTGTCACCGATTACCAACTGATCCTCGATCTGAAAGATGCCCAACCGGCACACTTCACCGCGGAATTAACGGCGGTTAATCAAAGCTCGGATCCACTCGATACATTACCCTTCCGCCTCAATCCTGTTCTGACTGTCACGGATGCCAGTTTACCGGTTGAACGCAGGAACGAATTGGTAATTGTTCACCTGTCCCAGCCGGTTGGTCCTGGCGAAACCCTTTCTTTTTCCATTAATTATCAGGGCATGCTGCGCGTCGAGAGTATTTCTGATGGGGTAGTGGAAGCCAGCGATTTTATCGACCCACGCGGTGTGCGCCTGACCCCCACAGCGAACTGGTATCCGGTTCCGATTCTTTCGGGCCCGAACATGAAATACACCCAACATGATCCGGCGCACATCCGTTTGACGGTAATCAACAGCGGCAGCCTTCCCTTTGCTGCCAACCTGCCTGCTGTGGGAGAAAATACCTTCGAAGCAAATTCTGCTAGCTGGGTCTTCCTGATTGGCTCCCCCCGGCTGGTCGTTGAGCAGTTGGGCGATACCACCTTGATAACATCCCGGGCAGATCTGGAGCAAGCGCGCGGGTTGGCCAGCGTTTTTGAAGATCCCCTGCGGAAAATTACTCCGTTCTTTCCTGACGCAAAGGTTCAAGGACTGATCTTGATGGTGCTGGGTGAAGAAGGCGGTTTGCCCGGAAGGACACCGCCCGCAGCCGGATACCCCTTGGTAGTCACGCCGCGTTACTCGCCGGCGAATATGAGTGCAAGCCTCGCTTCGTCTCACCGGTTTGTCATCAAAACGTTGGTCACGGATCTATGGAGCTTAAGCGGCGGCGATTTGGACCCCGAATTCGGTGGACCGGTCACCAGTCTGGAGCGCGCCTTTCAGGCCGTTGTCGGTTTCCTGGACATCTATGTTCGAGAGGATGGCAATCCAGAACGCATGCAGGCTCTGATCCAATCTGACGCACAAATGCAAGGAGGCGTAGATGAAGATCGGCTGGCGCTTCTGGAAATCTATCGCCAAAGCGGCCAGGAGGCTGTAAAAAATGTACTGAATCAGATGTACCAGAAGCCGGACGAACTCCGGGGTCTGCCGTATGAGGCTCTGCCCCAGTGGATCCGCTTGGCAGGCGGTATGCGATGAGAACGAAGTCGCCTTTGTATTACGAAACGCGTTTGGTGGCAGGTTTGGCCGGGCTGCTGCCGTGTCTTGGGCTACCGGCTTTTGCTGTTCTTTCCCGGCTGTTGTGGGGCCGCTTCGATACGGAGATGCCCCTCCCGATGATAGTCAACGCCTTCGAGATCATCCTCCCCTTGGCAGCCGGGCAATCTGCTGCCCATTTGATGACTATCGAAACTGAGGAAGGCTTCGCTGAGCTGCGACGATCGTATCCAGAATCCCGGCTGCGTTTACCACTTCTACGGAGCGGCGCAGCGCTGGCATTTCTTTTCCTGGCGCTGACGTTGGGTGCATTCGCCTTTCTCTTTTTGTGGGGTACCTCTAATGTTTTCGTAGCTGTCTTGCCAGCACTTGCGCCATCCCTGTTTATGACCGGCCTGTCGCTGCTCGTCGGGGGATTGTCACGCTCTTATTGGGCAGCAGCCGGTACGGTGTTGGTCTATTGGTTCCTCGAGCTGCAAACACGAGGAAAAATCAGTGGCGCGCTGTTCCTTTTTGCGACCGTTTGGAACTGGAGGGAGGTAAGTTATCCCCTCAACCGGTCGCTCCTCACCGGGTTGGGGTTTGCGTTCATCGTGATCAATGCTGCATGGTATGCTTATCTGAATGGCGGTTCAATTCGGAGGAGTTTACTTGGAGAGCGATGAGCAATTGTATATCCGGGTGCGGGGGGGAGACCGTACAGCGCTTGCCGGATTGGTCGAGCGCTATCATGGACCGCTCTTGAAATTCCTCGCCCGAATGACCGGCCAAACTCAGTCCGCAGAAGATATGGTACAGGACACGTTTATCCGCATACTGACTTGCCGTGGTGTTCCACCGGAGCACTTCCGGCCATGGATTTACCAGATCGCTCGTAACCTGGCTCGTGATTATTTCCGTTCCGCTGCCTTCCGCCGGGAGACATTTTATCTGCCGGACGAAGATCAAGGGGACGATTGGATGGCCGCACCTGTTGAAACCGAAAGCCTGGCGCTGCAATCCTCTGACTGCGTGCAGGTCAACGCCTTGTTACAGTGTTTACCAGCGCGTCAACGCGAGGTGATCTTACTTCGTTTTTACCAGGAGTTTTCTCTGGAAGAAATTTCCACGATAACCGGCGCGCCCCTCGGCACAGTCAAAAGTAGATTGTTCCACGGGCTGCGGCG
>JAKQNV010000140.1 GCA_029565595.1 Candidatus Cloacimonadota bacterium | reverse complement strand
TTCGCCGTCTTTCACGCCTTTGATCGAGTAGAGTTGTTCTTCAGCCTCGTAAGCGGCGATCACTTCGTTCGGACCGTAGAAATGACGCATTTTAGTCGGGTCGGCAGGCTCCGGAAATTCCTCCATCGTGAGGTAGTAGCAGCCCAACACAATATCCTGGTTGGCAGCCATGGCCAGCCTTCCGTTGGAGGGCAGGAGCAGATTGCGCGTGGAGAGCATCAGGATGCGCGCTTCGATCTGCGCCTCATGGGACAGCGGGACGTAAACGCCCATCTGGTCGCCATCGAAGTCGGCATTGAAAGGTACGCACACCATGGGATGGAGCTGGATGGCCTTGTTATCGGTCAAGATGGGCATGAAAGCCTGGATTCCCAAGCGGTGCAAAGTGGGAGCGCGGTTGAGCAGAACGGGATAGTCTTTGATCACTTCTTCCAGGATAGACCAGATCTCGGGCTGCTTTTTCTCGATGAGTTTTTTCGCGTTTTTAACCTTGTCCACTTCGCCCATTTTTTGCAGGCGTTCGATCAAATACGGTTTGAAAAGCTCGACCGCCATGTCCTTGGGAATGCCGCACTGGTAGAGTTTGAGTTCCGGGCCGACCGTGATCACGGAACGTCCGGAATAATCTACGCGCTTGCCCAACAGGTTCTGGCGGAAGCGGCCTTGCTTACCTTTCAACTGATCTGTGAGCGATTTGAGGGGCCGGTTGCCGCGGCCGCGTACGGGACGGGGCTTACGGGAGTTGTCGATCAGGGCGTCAACGGCTTCCTGCAGCATGCGTTTTTCGTTGCGCAGGATGACTTCCGGAGCGCGGATCTCGAGCAGCTGTCTCAGCCTGTTGTTACGCGTGATGACGCGGCGGTAAAGGTCGTTGAAATCAGCAGTGGCGAACCTGCCGCCTTCCAAAGGAACCAGGGGTCGCAGAGTCGGAGGCAGCACCGGCAGGGCTTCCAGGATCATGTGTTCCGGACGGTTGCCGGATTTGATGAAAGCATCCACGATCTTGAGTTTGTTGATCAGCTTCTGCTTGTGCAGCGTGGCCTTTTCCATTTTCAGGCGGGAGCGGATGTTCAGGGCTTCGTTGTTGAGGTCGATGCGCACCAGCAGTTCGCGGATGGCTTCGGCTCCCATCAAAGCGAGGAAATTGTCTCCAACCTTGTCCCTGATCTCATAATATTCGTCCACTTCGATCAGTTCGTATTTTTCGTAGGGGCTGTCGCCCGGATCGATCACGATGAAGGACTCGTAATAAAGTATGCGTTCCAAATCTTTGACAGTCATGTCCAGCAGGGTGCCGATCTTGCTGGGCGCGCTTTTCACGAACCAGATGTGGGCGATCGGCACGGCCAGGGAAATATGGCCCATGCGGGTGCGGCGCACTCTGGAGGTCGTCACCAGGACGTTGCAGCGGTCGCAGACCGTGTTTTGGAAGCGTTTCTTTTTATATTTGCCGCAGGCGCACTCATAATCGCGTTCCGGACCAAAGATGCGTTCGCAAAAAAGGCCGTCCTTTTCGGGCTTGAGTGTGCGGTAGTTCAATGTGTCGGGTTTGGTGACCTCTCCGTGCGACCATTCATTGATGACGGTCTCAGGCGAGGCCAGTTTGATGCGGACATAGTCGTATTCGTTGGGGCGGATCTCACGTCTGGTGTCTTTTAACATGTTTACCTCTCTTCGCCCTTTTCGGATTCCTTGATGAACTCGATGTCAAAGCCCAGTGACTTGAGTTCGCTGATCAGGACATTGAAGGATTCCGGCACACCCGGAGGCGGCGGATTCTCGCCGCGGGTAATGGCTTTGAAGGCGTTGTTGCGGCCATCCACGTCGTCCGATTTGATCGTGAGCATTTCTTCCAGCAGGTGTGCCGCGCCGTAGGCTTCCAAAGCCCAGACTTCCATTTCCCCCAGACGCTGGCCGCCGTGCTGGGCTTTACCGCCCAAAGGCTGTTGCGTGATGAGGGAGTAGGGCCCTGTGGAGCGGGCGTGCATTTTATCCGCGACCAGGTGGTTGAGCTTCATCATGTAGATGATGCCAACGGTCACGCGTTCTTTGAACGGCTCGCCGGATTTTCCGTCGTAGAGGATCTGCTTGCCGTCTTCCGGAAGTTTGGCTTCGCGCAGGGAAGATTCGATGTCCTGCACCGAAGCTCCGTCAAAGATCGGCGTTTCGACTTCGAAGCCCAAAACGTGGGCAGCCATGCCGAGGTGCGTTTCCATGATCTGGCCGATGTTCATACGCGAAGGCACACCCAGGGGATTCAAAACGATGTCCACCGGAGTTCCGTCTTCTGTAAACGGCATGTCCT
>JAKQNV010000128.1 GCA_029565595.1 Candidatus Cloacimonadota bacterium | reverse complement strand
GTACCGTCCTGCGGACTCATTTTCCGTTGGACCCATCCACATATACCCAGCAATGAATTGCTGGGCTATGGGCAGGCGCCTTGTCGTCCTGCGGACTCATTTTCCGTTGGACCCATCCACATATACCCAGCAATGAATTGCTGGGCTATGGGCAGGCGCCATATCGTCCTGCGGACTCATATATCCGTCAAAAACTCTGATAATATACAATGGTCTGACTAACAGCATGTTTTGAATTCTTGATGCCAGAACTAGGGCTCTTTGGAGTGCGGAGCACGCCAGCTGCTGGTCGGCTTAGCCCAGCAGTTCACTGCTGGGGAACTGCGAAACGCGATTACAGAGATAAATATTCATGAGTCCGGAACGCAGTGTAGGACGGCACATTTTACCGGCGTCCCCCAAAAGTTATCGTATCGGCATGCGACAATACACAAGGTCCAAGAGCCAAGAATCAATCAATTCATAGCCCTGCAGAGACGAAACCCGTAGTCGTTGTAGCCGCTGTACGGGTAGCTGCCGTTACGGTAAGACACACGGCAGCTAGCCGCATTGCCGTTCCAGCCGCCACCGCGCCACAGCCGGTAGGTCCCGCTTGCCGGACCGTGCGGATTACTGGCTGGGCTGCTGCTGTAATAGCTGCTTGAATACCAGTCCCAGCACCATTCCAAAACATTACCACTCATGTCGTAGGTGCCGAGGCCGTTGGGGGCCTTGGTCACGACCGTATGGCTGGTGTTGCCGCTGTTTCCAGAATGCCAGGCCACGGCGTTGATGTCGTCCGAGCCGGAATAGAGGTAGTCCGGGGTGTTCGTGCCTCCCCGGGCCGCGTATTCCCATTCTGCCTCTGTGGGCAAGCGGTAGCCGTTGGCGTTCCAGTTGCAGATGGCGGCATTCCAAGTTGCATTGTTGGAAGTAGGCACCGCGCCCCAGTTGGCGGGATTGGTTGATCCTGAGATACTGTAAACAGGAGTGAGCCCCTCCGCCAAACTGCGCAGGTTGCAATACTTCAGGATGGCATACCAGGAGACGTAATAGGCAGGATAATTAATCCCCAGGCCATAGTTGCTGGTCCAGCTTGACCCTGGCTGCATATATTGGGAATATTCCGCCTGCGTGACCTCATATGTGCCAATGTAATATGAGTTCAGGGTGACCGTATGGGTTGGCAACTCATCTGAATCTCCGCTGCCCCTGGTCCTGCCCATAGTGAAAGTGCCGCCTTGGACATAGATCATCAAGCCGGGACCACCACCGATAAAGTATGCTGCGTAGGCGACCGCGCTGTCCATCCATTCCAGCCGGGTGGCGACGGCTTTCAGCGTGCAGGTTTCATCTATATCCAGCGGTCCCAAATAGGGCAGCGTCGGCGCGCTGCCGTCTGTGGAATAGTAGATCGTGGCCCCGGGGGTAGAGCAAGAGATGGTTACCGTCTGTCCTATAACGTAAAGTCCTCCCGGGGGATCGAAGGTGGGCGTTGCCGGACTTAACGTATATGTGGTAGAACCTATATTACTTTCTACCCAACCGCTCTTATACGCCCTAGCTTTGAGCGTGGCGGTGGCGCCAGTCACAGGTATAGGATTGTTGTATTTGGGGGAAGACTCAGAGGGTTCGCTGCCATCGGTGGTATATCTGATCGTGGTTCCGGTAGTGGCACAGCTGATCGTAACTTCCTGTTCTGCGTGATATGTGCCTCCCGGAGGATCGAAGGTGGGGGTTGAAACTCTGCCAATATTATAGGTAGTTGAAGCGACCGCGCTGTCTTTCCATTCCAGCCGGGTGGCGACGGCTTTCAGGGTGCAGGTTTCATCAATATCCAGCGGTCCCACATAGGGCAGCGTCGGCGCGCTGCCGTCCGTGGAATAGTAGATCGTGGCCCCAGGGGTGGAGCAAGAGATCGTCACCGTCTGCCCCGCCTCGTAGGCTCCTCCCGGCGGATCGAATGTGGGGGTAGCCACCCTGTCCTTGTCCGGACCCGTGAAAATGTTGCATCCGGCCAGGCAGACCGCCGTTAAGCACATCAGTACGGCCCAGAGGCCGAGCGACCGCTGTTTCTTCATCATGCTGACTCTCCTTTTTGCAGTTCACTCGCGGATCAGGCTCCGGTCCAGGAAACAATCAAGCGTCCAGCTACAAAGAAGGTTCGCAGATCAAAATTGATTCCTGCTCTATAACGTGTGAACAGCTCATGCTTTCATATTGGATCAGACTGGTTTTCTTGTCAATCTTTATTCTTTCCATGTTCACAGCTTGTTTTCTGCTGGATCAGGATGGAGGATAATGGACTGATAGGCTTAGCCTGCGTTACGGCGGCAAAAGGTGAGATCCGCAGTGTCCCTGGATGAGGAGTATCTAGGGGAATTGTGCTGGTCCAGGTCCCGGATTGCATATCCCTCCTGATCCCCGGATTTAGTCATTGACACAAATCCCCATCCCTGGCAGCATATCCGCATGTTTTATTATCCTGTGCACCTGCCTTTCGCGCTTGACCGGGAGTTTCATTACTGTTCCCGGCAAAATATCCCCGAAGGCGCGCGCGTGCTTGTTTCCTTCAACCGCAAGGACGTGATCGGCATCTGCGGTGCTGCCTGTTCCAAGCCCCCGGAGCCGGACATTAAGTACAAACCGCTTTTAGAGGTGCTGGACACGGAACCGGTGCTGACGAAACCCTTGCTGGAACTGGCAAAGTGGATGGCTGCTTACTATCAGACATCGGTGGGCAGCGCCTGTTTCGCCATGTTGCCAGCCTGGCTGATCCCAGACATCGAGGCGGAAGTGAAATGGGTGGGCGTCTCCATTCCCGATCAATACAAAGTTTTGGCCACAGAACTGGCCGATGGCAACTTGCGCCGCGTCTCCGATTTACGTACAAAGCTGAAAGGCAAGCCAGTCCTGCATCTGGTCGAAGCCGCGGCCAATGAAGGCCTGCTGGAGATCAGCCGCAAACTCAGTTCCCGCGATAAACCCAAGACCGTCAATTACCTTAAATTGCTGGATCCGACTCCGGATCTGAATGCCTTTCCGCCCCGGCAGAAAGAGGCTTTGCAGCTCATCCTCGTTCATGTCGGCGAGGATTTTCCGGTCTCCCGGATCAGCGACCAGATATCCTATTCAGTGCTCCATGCCCTGCAAAAAAAGGAAATCATTTCCATCTATCCGAAACAGGTGGAACGCGCCTTTTTCCAGTATGACACGCAAGCCGCGCCCAAATCGGTAACCCTTACACAGGAACAGCAAGCCGCCATTGAGGGCATCAGAACCGGACACGGTTCCTTCAACGTGCAATTGCTTTTCGGCATCACCGGCAGCGGCAAGACGGAAGTGTATATTTCGGTCATTCGCAGCTATCTGGCCGAAGGCAAAAGCGTCATTTTCCTCATCCCCGAGATCGCCCTCACGCCACAAATGGTGGAACGCTTCCAGGCTGAATTCGGCTCCGTCCTGGCCATCAGCCACAGCCAGTTGAGCGACCGCCAGCGCCTGCAGCAATGGCAAAAGATCGCCCGCGGCGAGTGCAAGATCGTGATCGGCGCCCGCAGCGCGGTGTTTTCCCCGCTGCCCAATTTGGGCCTGATCATCGTTGATGAGGAACACGAACAATCCTACAAACAAGACAACAATCCGCGCTACAACGGGCGCGACCTCGCGGTGGTGCGGGCCCGTCTGGAAGGCGCGCAGATAATTTTGGGCAGCGCCACGCCCTCGCTGGAATCCTGGCACAACCAGGCCTCGGGAAAATACAAACTGCACAGATTGGTCAGCCGTCCCCTGGACATCAAACTGCCGGAAGTCCGCATCATCAGTTTACAGGAAGACTACGAACAGCAGTTGCTTTCGGACGAACTCATCGCCGCTGTCAACTCCCGTCTGGAACGCAAGGAGCAGGTGATCCTCTTCCAAAACCGGCGCGGCTTTTCCTCTTTCATGCAGTGCCTGAAATGCGGCGAACTGATCAAGTGCCCCAATTGCGAGATCAGCATGTATTACCATCGCGACCGCGAGGAAATGCACTGCCACTATTGCGGCCACACGCTGCCCAGTCCGCGCAAGTGCCCCCACTGCGGCAGTTTTTCCTTTTCCTACGGCGCTCCGGGCACGCAGAAGATCGAGCAGCTGCTCCAGATCTGTTTTCCCCAGGCCCGCGTTTTGCGTCTGGATTCGGATTCCGCGCGCCGCCAGGATACTTATAAAACGATGTACCGGCGCATGAAAGACCGCGACGTGGATATCCTGCTCGGCACGCAGATGATCTCCAAAGGCCTTGATTTTCCCAATGTGACGCTGGTGGGCATCATCAACGCCGATATCAGCCTCAACATCCCGGATTTTCGTGCCGCGGAACGCACTTTCCAACTCTGCACCCAGGTGGCGGGACGCTCCGGCCGCGCGGACAAAGCCGGCGAAGTGATCATCCAGACCTACAATCCCCAGCATTATGCCATCGTGCACGCCAGCAACCAGGATTATCCGGGCTTCGCGGAGGAGGAACTTTCCTTCCGCGAAAGACTGAATTACCCTCCCTATTACAGGTTGGCGCGGATTCTCTTCCAATGCGGCGACGCGGGATTTTTACAGCAGGAAATGCAGGCCCTATCCGAAAAAACTTTTACCATCGCCTCCAGATTCGGAGCGGACCAACTTTTCTTGCTGGGACCGGCTCCCGCGCCCTTTGCCAAACTCAACAACGCTTATCGCCAACACATCATTTTCAAAGGCCAGACAGCGGCTGTCATCAAAAATGCGGTCGCGCAGATATTAGGTTCTTACAATCCTCCCAAGGCGATCCACGTCCAGGTTGACATCGATCCGCTCAGCCTGATGTAAGTCTCCCACATCCGCGATTTCAGCCTGCAAGCGTCCTTTGGAAAAATCCCTTGCCAAAAAACTACTCCCCGAAATGGTGAGGAAAATAAGGAGTTTCCTATGACCGATAAAGAGATCAAAAACTGCAACTGCGGAGCAAATTGCGCGGACGAGCACGACAATTGCGAATGCGATAGCGAAGAATGCGACTGCAACACCATCACATTGGATATGGAAGACGGCACCACGAAGGACTTCATCGTCCTGGAAGTGCTGGAACACGAAGGTAAACAATACATCGCTCTGGCTGAGCCGGACACCATGGAATACGACATCCTGTCCATGACCGTCTCGGGCGACAACGTCGAACTGGGCGTCATCGAAGACGACGACGAATTCGAAAAAGTGGCCGCCAAATTCGACGAACTCTTCAGCCAGTCGGACGAAGAGCCCGAAGACTGACCCAAACTGACTCCGTGGGCCGGATAACTCCTCCTGGTTAGTTTTCGGGAAAGCGGTTCCGGCTGGAAAATAAATGCAGGTAGACACCCTTCTTATCCACTGCAAGCAAATCCTGACCGTGGGCGGGAAATCCTCGCCACGCAAGGGATCCGACCTCAACGACCTGGGCAGCGTCGCGGATGGCGCTCTGGCCGTTGAAGACGGTCTGATTACAGCCGTCGGGACAACCGTGGATATACTCTACAACTACAAGTCTGACAACATCATAGACGCCTCGGACAGGATCGTCCTGCCCGGCTTTGTGGACTGCCACACCCATCCTGTTTTTGTGCATACCCGCGAGGATGAATTCGCCCAACGATTGGCCGGAAAGTCCTATGTGGAAATAGCTTTGGCCGGCGGCGGGATCCGCAGCACGATCAAGACCACCCGCGAGGCTGACGAGAATGTGCTGTTCGAACTGGCCCGCAAACGCGTTTTGAAGATGCTTTCCCAGGGCACCACGACCCTGGAGGCCAAGAGCGGTTACGGCCTGGACACGGATAGCGAACTGAAGCAACTCCTCGTGATCCGGCGCCTGGGCAGGGAAACGCCCCTGACCGTCGTTCCGACCTTCATGGGCGCCCACGAATATCCCGCCGAGTACAAAGACGACCATGCCGCCTACCTCGACATCCTTTGTCAGGAAATGATCCCGGCTGTGGCGGAACAAGGCATCGCGCAGTTCTGTGACATTTTCACCGAAAAACACGTCTTTGGGATCGATGAATCCCGCCGCGTCCTGAATTGCGCCCGCGACCACGGCTTACAACTGAAAATGCACGCTGACGAAATCGAACCGATTGGCGGAGCCGAACTCGCGGCGGAGCTGAAATGCGTTTCCGCGGACCACCTCGGAGCCGCATCCGACGCGGGAATCGAGGCGTTAAAAGAGGCCGGGGTTATCCCTGTGCTTTTGCCCGCGACGCTGTTTTCCCTGCGCAGTAAAACTTACGCGCGCGGACGCTTTATGATCGAGCGCGGCCTGCCTGTCGCCATCGCCACCGACTACAATCCCGGCAGTTGCAACTGCGATTCGCTCCCTTTGACGATGAGCCTGGCCTGTCTGCAAATGGGATTTTCGCCCGCCGAAGCTCTCTGCGCCGCGACGATCAACGCCGCTCACGCCATTGGTTTGGGAGACAAGGTTGGTTCGCTCGAGCCCGGAAAGCAGGCCGATTTCACCGTCTGGGACATTCCTTCGCTCAATTTCCTGCCCTACCACCTGGGCAGCTCGCATCTGGAAAGCGTTTACATCAAAGGGCAAAAAGCCTTCGGGAGCTGATCGATGCTGGACAACAGAGGAGAAAACGCCTACACCATCCTGGAAACCCTCCACCAATCGAGGCGTTTCAAGGTTTACAAAGCCAAAAATTATTTCAGCGGCAACCTGGTTTGCATCAAAACCAACACCCAGCGCTGGCAAAAGGATTCCCTCCTCGTCCAGCAAATGCGCGGCGAAGTGGAAACCGGACTCAAACTGCAGCACCCGCATATCCGCAAGACCCTCGGCATTTTCAAGGACGACGCCGCGGTCTTTATGGTCTCGGAATTTGTGGAAGGCGTTTCCCTGGAGGATCTGCTTTCCACCCCGAAGCTGGACATTTCTTACGACCACGCGCTGAAATGGACCCTGCAGATGCTGGACGCGCTGGATTACGCCCACGGCCAGCAAGCCGTGCATTTGAACCTGAATCCCAGCAACATCCTCATCACACCCAACCATGACCTCATCCTTATCGGGTTTGGAAAAAGCCCTTCCGACTGGAAATTCAGCGAGGCCGAAAACGATCGTCTGCATCCGATGCTGTTCACGCCGCCGGAACTCTTTCTGGGGCGCGAAACCGACCAGCGCGCCGACCTCTATTCGGTTGGCGTGATCTCCTATTTGCTTTTTTGCGGACAACTGCCTTGGAGCCTGGATACCAAAGACACTCCGTCCCTGCGCAAGCAGCAGACTTTCCAGCGGCCCGTGATCGACACGGCGCTTTTGGGCTTGCATCTCCCCCACTGGCTTTTCACAGTGCTGAATAAAAGCCTGATGCTCGACCCCTCGAAACGGTTCGAGACCGCCGGGGTCATGCACAACGCCTTCCTCAAGGAAGAGGCCATCCCCTACGAATCCTGCCTGACGCGCTCGATCTTGGAAGCCCCGAAAGACTCGGTGATCCTGGAATTTCCCCCGGAATTGGCTGAGGACAAAGAGGTTGTCGAACTCGTTCCGGATATCGTTGCCGGATCGGAACTGGGCTCGACAGCACAGCCGGGCAAAGGCGAAACCGTTATCAGCTCGGGCGGATTGAGTGGCCCGCAACTCGAAATTCCTGGCTTGGAAACTCCCGCGCCTGCAGCTCCAACCGTTGCGGAGGACCGCATCGCACCACAATCGACAACTTTCTCCCCAATAGCCCCAAAACCTTACGCAGCAACGTCCGCGGGAGCGACCACGGTGCGTCCGGACGCGGCCAAACCGGCTGCGGCGGTGAAACCGGCCCCCAAACCGGCGAGTCCGGAGGAAAGGGAAGAAATGACCCGCCTGCGGAAATTGTGGTCGATCCTGAAGCTCGTCTCGCTCGGCATCGTTGTCTACATCCTTTTCAAATACGTGATCATCCGCGATCGGCCGAAATTTTCCAAACCCGACGAATCGACAGGAATCGCGGAAGTGACCCAAGAATTCGCGGAGAAAAACGAGCCCCTGGAAATGATCCCCGTCGCCGGTGCCAAGGTCATCATCGGCTACATGGGACCGGACGCGGAGGACGACGAATTTCCGCCCCGCGAATTGGACCTCGCCTCCTATATGATCAGCAGCCATGAGGTCACGCGCTCCGAATGGGCGATGGCCACGCCCGGTTATGTGGTCGAAAGCGGCGAGGGAGACCTGCCCATCACCAACGTGACTTTCTACGACGTTTTGGAATTCTGCAACCAAAAAAGCATCAAAGACGGCCTTAAACCTTGCTACGAATTCCTCGGCGACCAGGTGTCCTGCGATTTCAGCCTCAACGGCTACCGGCTGCCCACGGAGGCGGAATGGGAATACGCGGCCCGGGGCGCCAAACGCGATAATTTCAACACCTACAGCGGATCCCCGGATCCGGACAAAGCGGGCTGGTACTCCGGAAACAGCGACGGGCGCATTCGCAAAGTGGGTAAAAAAGAGCCCAACGAACTTGGCCTCTACGACATGAGCGGAAATGCCGCGGAATGGGTCTGGAACTGGTATGCGCGCTATTCATCAGCTTTGGAGAAAAATCCCGCCGCACCGGATTACGGAACCGATAAAGTGGTGCGCGGCGGCTCCTGGAACCAGGACGCGAAGGCCATGCGCGTCACCAACCGCGATTCCGCCAAACCCTTGATCCAAAAGGATTTCATCGGCTTCCGGGTCGTCCGCTCCAAATAGTTTTCTCCGAAATCCGCGTAGTTACTCCAGCTGATTATTGCGTTCCGGCATCATAGTCCTTGGTTTCCTTTAACTTTTTGCCTTGCTGAAACTTATCCCCTCCGCCCTTGCGCCAAAGCCTTAATCAAGCGTTAGTCAAGCCTTAATCAAGCGTTAATAATTAAGACTTGATTAAGGCTTGATAAAGAAGTGATTGACACTTTCGGGCAAGTGCGGAGAATGGCGCCAGAAAGGAGGCAAATGCCATGAAAGCAACTGTCAAAGAAGGAATTAAGGGGTTTACGGGAACCCTGGATGGCGCAGTTTACTACTACCATCCGCGCTTGAAACGCACCCTGATGCGCCGCCTGCCCAAGATGCCGCGCCAGCCCCAGAACGATGATTACGCGTCCATCGCGAGGCAGATCAAGGAATTAAATCCATCGGCCGCATACCGTTACGATTTCAAAACTTATCTCGCCGCCCTGCGCGACCATGACGAAACCGCGGCTTATCCCTCCTGGTACAGCCTGTTCGTCAAGATGCTGTGGGCGATGCGCGCCAAATACCCCGGCCAGGTGGATCTGAAAACCATCACCCGCGAGCAGATCCACACGCAAGAGCTCCCATGCCGCTCCGTGAAAACAGCTGTAGAAGACGGTTTGCTGCCAGCTGTGCCCGGCAGCCAATATCTCGACCATCTGCTCTGATACGCGGCGCTACGCCGAAAATTCTTTGCAAAAGAAAGCCCGGTCACATGGTCGGGCTTTCCGCATTTATAAGGATAAATCAGTTCAGGATTCTCTGAATCCCGTGGGCTCCTTACGCTTGTCGTACATCAGGATGATCCGCTGTTGCAGCAAAGTATCCAGGGGCAACACCTGATCGCGCAGGGCATCGATGTCGGTTTTGGCCGGATCGTAAGGCTGCGGAGCGTCCGGAAATCCCGCTTTGAGCAGCGTTTCGGCGGCTTCGTTCCAGTGCGTGATGTCCGCCGTCGCCGGGGAGATCCATTCCAGTTCGTAGAAGAGGCGCAGCAGTTCGTTGATCAGATTCGCTTTGGCCGGATTGCGGAATTTCGTGATCCCGCAGCGCGTGGCCAGGGCCGTGCCGTCGGTCTCCAGATAGGACGGAGCCGGTAAAAGCAGATCCGCCTTGGAATCCGGATCGGCGAAATGCCGGATTTCCACCCGGAAACCGTCCTGATCGATTTTTTGCGAATTGCAACCCCAGGCCAAAACCAGCCCCGCCGGCGCGGGGCGTTCGAAAGAAGGATTTACGAGTTGCAGTCCATAGTAGTTTTGGCAATCCGTGCTTTCCAGGACGTTTCCGAGTTTGGGATCCTGGAGCGAAGCGGCATTCAGCACTTTCGCCATGCTCTGCTCCGTGATCTTGTTCAGGTTGTAAACGAAGAGCTGGCTGTGATTCGTTTCCAAAGCCGCCAGCGAGGAATGCACGCTGTCCGCGAAACGCAGGGGCTTGCTGCCGTCGCACAGGACGCTGCGCAGTTTTTTACCCGCCCGCTGTTTCAGGCGCAGCATGGCGCGCAGGGTGTGGCTAACCTCGCCGACGACCACATATTCGCTGAAAAGATCGAGGATGCCGTAGGGTTCGTAAGTCGGTTCCAGGGGCAGAAACGCGCTGCTGAAAAGGCGATAACGCCCGGAGGCGCAAAGCTTTCCGCCCGTGGACTCCGCGGCTTTGCGCAGGACGAGCATTTCCTCCAAAGTGCAATGTGGCGAAAGTTCGAATCTTTTTGCGAACGAGGCTTGCGAGCGTTCTTTCAGGACTGCCAGCGCTTCCGCCCAAGAGATCTTGCGCCAAACGCCTTGTTCATTTAACAATGGGGTTTTCAGGCGGTCCGGAGACAAGAGGGCCTGCCAGCCGAAACGCCCTTTGAAGCAGAGGTTGCGGCCGTTGAAACCGGGATTTTCCCCGTCCGTGTCGATTCGTACCGGGACGCCGGATTGGGTCTCGCAGCGGATGTGGCAGCCGGTGCCGCATACTCCGCAATTTTGCAGTGTTTTTTCTTTGGGCAGGGGATTGAGTTTGTAGTTGAGATTTCTCTCGACCAAAGCGCCCACGGGGCAGACGGCAATGCACTTGCCGCAACTTTCGCAGGTCGTTTGGGTCAACGATTCGCCAAATTCAGGTGCCACGACCGCCGCGAAACCGCGATAAATGTATCCCAAAACCGCCGCGCCCTGGATCTCGGCGCAAGTGCGGACACAGCGGCCGCAATTGATGCATTTATTCGTGTCGCGCACGATATAGGGATGGCTGTAATCGATG
>JAKQNV010000108.1 GCA_029565595.1 Candidatus Cloacimonadota bacterium | reverse complement strand
TTTCTAGTTGGTGGAGGCGGCGGGATATCGAAGATCCCCGACGCTCAACAAGACACGAAACCCGGCCGTGAAGGACCGGGTTTCAAGATGGTGGAGGGAACGACGACCTACCGCAAAACAGTCTCAAAGCCCGCGCTCCTCATAACTCCTTGATAATAAACGCCGAAGTCGTCTTGCACAAGCATTTCCCACCAACCCGACCAGAGAAACGATTTTCTCCTCTAATTTCCCGGCACCGGACGAGGGTTACGGGTTTGCAGTAAAACCGGATACCTGGCGCTGAGCCGCAACAACTTCAAATCCGGTTTTCGGACGCCGGTTCGGTTCCCAAAACGGGAATCGAATTGAGCATCCCAGGCAAGCAATCCTGCCTCCGGTGGCGTCACAGCTCACACCTTTTTCGCCACGTAAACGCCGTAGCTGTAGTAGTCCCGGAATCTTTCATACAGGGCTATTTCGTGCCGTTCTACATCGACGATAGCCTTGGCCTGGTCGCTGTGGCCATGCCGCTCCAGAAACGCATCAAAACGGCTCTGCATGGGGCGATAGTAATTCTCCAGCCAGAATGCACCGGCAGGGCAAAGTAGCCTTCCGGGCTATAGCCATGCCGCTCAAGGAGCCCAATCTTTGCTGAAGCGACATCGATCTCCGGGTACTCGGCCTCCCAATGGGACTGGAGCTCTGCCGGTCGTGTAGCGCTCAGCCATGTGATCTCAGAAACGATGAGTTTTCCACCAGGCTTCAGGAATCGCCTCCAGGCTGACACCCCGGCTTCGAAGCCCATGTTATAGACGGCCCCTTCGGACCAGATCACGTCGAATTCTCCCTGCGCAAACGGCAGGGCATCCATGGAGCAGTTCAGCGTGGTAATCCTTTCCGCCACGCCGTGGTCGATAGCTCTGGTGTGAAGCTCGTCGAGAAATACCGGGAGGAAGTCCACAGCGGTGATGTGGGCATCTAGCTCCTTGGCCAGGAGGATAGTCGATGCGCCAGTACCGCAGCCTACATCCGCGATCTTCAATGGACGCGACCGGTCGAGTCCGGCCAGTTCCATCGCCCGTTTTGTTTCAGCGTCCCCGCCAGGCCCTTGCCTGAAATTTGACCTATGCAGATCAAGCAGAAGCTGCATTTGCAAATCATCCATATTTCGTCCTCATTCAATACGCCGGATCAGCCCTTCGGCGGATATGGATCGTTCCCGTGGCTGTCCTTGTTCTGGATCTTCCCGTCCTTGCCGTGGATGCAGAACTCGGTACCTTGGTTCTGGCTGATCTTGCGCCCGGCATCAACGGCATCCTGCTTCTTGTCGAAGTGGCCGCTGCTGCGGGTCGCGCCGTCCTTCTTGACGTCCCACCCTCCGTCGCTGTTGGGTACTACACGATGTGATCCGGATTTCTTTGGCATGGTCGCCTCCTATTTACATGGTTTCGGTTGAAATAAGCCGCATGGCCAATCCTTTTTACAGGAATACCGTTAGTGCCATCTCGGCACTCGCTGTATAGCATCAAAGTAGGTTCGTTCGACATAGTAGACACACCATTTATGTATTGCCATCCGTCATATTTTTTGCCCGAGCGGAATACTCGCCCACCTTATCTGCGTTATAAAGCCGCTGGAAATATTCGTTTGATCTGCGACGATCACCAATGATGTGGTAATACTGGCCAAGGTGGAAAAGGCTGAACAGGTCAAAGGCATCTATTGCCAA
>JAKQNV010000098.1 GCA_029565595.1 Candidatus Cloacimonadota bacterium | reverse complement strand
GCCGGAACGCCCGGCGCCCAACACCTCATCTGCCAACATGCCTCGCTTAGCTACATCACTCTGGAGGATTATAAGCTCGACAACCTGACGATGGACCAGAATTCCTTTACGGAACTCACGCCTTTCATGAGCGCGGTTTCACCCTTTGACCTGCACATCAATCCCGCGCTGCAGACCTACGCCTGCAACAACGGCCTCGTGGTCTCCGGGATGACAGTCGATTTCGATGGCGACACACGTGATACGTCGCATCCGGATATCGGCGCTGACGAAGGCAACTTCACCCCAATCGCCGCGGTTCCCGCCATTCCAGTTTATCTCAGCCCCGCCAACGGAGCCACCAACCAGGCCTTGAACATTGCCCTCTCCTGGAGCGCCGGCAGCGGAGGCGGAGTTCCGGATTATTACAACGTCTATCTGGGCACTTCGACTCCACCGCCGCTTTACGCCTCCAACGTGACCACCACCAGCTACCATCCGACGCTGCTGCCCAGCCACACCTACTATTGGAAGATCGACGCGGTCAACACGCTCGGGACGGCCACCGGCCCCATCTGGAGCTTCACCACCCGCACTGACGACACCATCATGGAATACCCCTTCCTGGAAAGCTTCGAAGTGGGAAATACCAGCGGCTCCACCACCATCAACCGCTGGACCCAGGCCCTCGGCAGCGGATCCTATTACTGGACGGCCAACACCGCCACGACCTACAATCGCACCCCGCGCACCGGCAGCTACAACCTCACCCTGCGCGATTCCGGCGACGCCTGGCTCTTCCGTCCCATCTATCTGCAGCAGGGCCAAAGCTACGAACTCGAGCTCTGGGCCCGCCAATACACCTCCTCGGGAGCCCAAGCTTATCTGCAGGTGCGCTATGGAACCGCAGCCAGCATCGCTTCCATGACCAATACAATCATCAACATCCAGGAATTCGTCAACGGCTCTTACCAGCGCGCCTCAGGGGTTTTCACCCCGTCCTCCACCGGCATCTGGTACCTGGGCATCCACGGCGTTTGCATCAACTATATCAATTTCCTCAGCCTGGACGACATCGGAGTCGATTTCTACGCGCCCGCGCCGGTCTTCTCCGTCTCCCCCACGTCCTATAATTTCGGGATGGTCAACGTCGGAACAACCTCCGCCACCCAAGGCTTCACCGTCACCAACATCGGCGACGCCGACCTGATCATCAACCAGGCCGACGTCCTGCTCACCGGAACCAACACCGACGAATTCGTCCTTACCGATCCAGGCAGCGACGTCACCATCACCCCCGGAAATTCCTACACCTACTATGTGAGCTTCGCCCCGCTGAGCATCGGGGGCAAGAGCGCCTATTTGCAGATCACGGACAATTCCTCCCAGCGCGCCCTGCACCAGATCCCGCTTTCGGGACGCGGCGTCGGGCCCTTTGTCCCACCCTTCGTGGAAGATTTTGAGGAAGGCTGGACTGACTGGGCGCTGATCAACGGCAGCCAGGCCAACAAATGGGAACTGGGCACCGCCGCGCCCTACCGCAACAGTTATTCCGCCTACATCAGCTCCAACCTCGGCGCCACCCACAGCTACAACCCCAATTCCGGCTCCTACACCCACATCTACCACGACATCACATTCCCGGCCAACATGACGGGCATGACCCTCAAATTCAATTGGAAATGCGCCGGAGAGCCCGGTTTCGACTACCTGACCATCCATATCACAGACACCTCGTTCGTGCCCGAGGCCGGAGAATACTTCACCACCGGCCAGATCGGCTCGGCCTTCGTTTCCAGCCCGAACTGGCAGCGCTATTCCCTGGCGCTCGATCCCTCCTATGCCGGTGCTACCAAGCGCCTCATCTTCAGCTGGCACAATGACGGCGGAGGAGGCACCCAACCGCCGGCCGCCATCGACAATATCCGCGTCCACTCCACATACCAGGCCCTGGCCGCCCCGCAAAACGCTTACGGCTTCCAGGCCGGAGCCGGGAACATCGGCATCGCCTGGGATCCCGTGCCAAACGCCCTGGATTACATCATCGAGGAAGCCGACATGTTCGATTCCGCGACCTTCACCTACGTCGGCTGCAGCGGAAATCCATCCTGGACCTGGCCCGGCCTTTATCCGCGCCGCTTCTTCAGGGTGCGCGCCACAGATTAAAAGACGATAAATCCGACCGCCTATTATGGACGGAAAATGACAATTGCGAAGCCCGGACCAAACTCCGGGCTTTGCCATTTCCTTTCACGTGGAGCCGGTCCCAGGCATTGAAGAGAAAACAAGTTACTGAACGTGATATTTACCTTGACAATTATTTGAATTGTCTTCAAGGGTATTTTAGCAGCATGATCAAGAACCAATAAATGGAGGTAATTGAAATGAAACAGATGCTGTTCGTTATTGTCTTAATATGCCTGGCCGCAACCATGCTGGCAGTTGAACCGGCGCTCCAGGCAAACCCCCTCAATCCGCTGCGGACCGAGACTCCCGTTCCGCCGGAGGATGTCGTCGTAAGTGTCGTTGGATCCAATGTCAGCCTCTCCTGGGATCCCGTGACCGCGGACATCAATGGCAGCCCGCTCGTCCCGGACGGCTACAGCGTCTATTACAGCCCTGATCCAAACGTTGCTCCCGGCGCCTTCACCCATCTGGCCGACGTCACAGGCACGTCCTACATCCATGTCGGTGCCGCTTCCGCATTTAGCAAGGATTTTTACTATGTCACCGCCTATAAGGACCAGATCATCATTCCGCCGAATTTCGTCCTCGTTCCCGGCGGCGCAATGTCCGTCAGCATCGGCGGCGGCAATTACATCACCATGACGGTATCCACTTTTCTGATCGGCCAGTTTGAAGTGACCGAAACCCAATACCAGGCGGTGATGGGCGGCAATCCTTCCTGGTATCCTGTAGAGGGCGGGCCGGTGGACGCCATCTCCTGGTACCGCGCGATCCGCTATTGCAACTACCGCAGCATGCAAGACGGCATCACACCCTGCTACCATTACGTGGTCGGATCGACCGATTACGGGACGGACATCGGCAAC
This sequence comes from Candidatus Cloacimonadota bacterium, assembly GCA_029565595.1. Taxonomy (GTDB): domain Bacteria; phylum Cloacimonadota; class Cloacimonadia; order Cloacimonadales; family Cloacimonadaceae; genus Syntrophosphaera. The sequence continues at coordinate 3,072 of JAKQNV010000098.1, read as the reverse complement.
TGGCCCAGCGGTTGGAGCAGCAGCGAATACAACCATGTCAACGTCCATTGCGACTGGAACGCCACAGGTTACCGCCTGCCTACGGAAATGGAATGGATGTTCGCCGCCAAGGGCGGCAACCTCTCCCATAATTACGACTACAGCGGGAGCAACAACATCGGCGCGGTGGCCTGGTACAACAGCAATTCCGGAGGAACCAAGCACGCGGTGGGAAATCTAAACGCCAACGAATTGCTGACCTTCGACATGAGCGGAAACGTCCAGGAATGGTGCTGGGATATCTACGCAGCCTATCCGGCAACCTCGCAATACGATTACAAAGGCCCGACCACCGGCAACTACAGAACTTTCAGGGGAGGATGCTGGTCCCAAGCCGGCGGGAGTTGCAACGTAAACTACCGCCTCTATACCAGCGCCAACATCTACAACGGCGATTTCGGCTTCCGGGTCGCCCGCAGCTTGCCCTGAGCATTGGCATAGGATCCCATCTGAACAGAGCTGTGGTTTGAACTGCGGCTGACGAAGGAGAGGATTAAGTCCGGACCATCCCAAGGTTGTTTACCCGCGAATACTGGAGTCGGGCGACCAAGAGCTTCGACTTCAGCATAGCCGAGCGCGGAAAAGCACCGCTTTACGCAGAAAAGAACACCTAGATTGTCGGGAAATCTGGTTTATGGGATTTACCGAATTCATAAGACAGGATCGACAGGCTTTCCGGTTTCTTCCGACCTTGCCCCTGTGGCAGGCAATTCATTCCAACGAGAGTGCAAAGTCAGATTCCCCAAATTCCCCAATTCCCCGTCTTGAGACATGTTTTTGCGAATCATCTCTTTACTGGGACGGAAATTGGGTGTGATAACAATAAGAGTACTTCCCGTGGAGTTCATGCCAAACCGGCGGGAACCCGGCAGGAGGCGGGCAAGTTGCCACACTGGACGGAGAAAGGTGGAATCCACGTGTTACTCAAGTGGAAAAGTTTTTTTACATTGGCAAAGAGGAATTAGTATGATGGCTGAAGTATGGAACAAGCAGATCAGGCTGCTTCCATGTTTCGATTGGCACCCTTCATCGTTAGTGCCTGTGAATTCGTGTAATTCCCGGTCATATCTCTATCTCTGGCCCTCTGTAGTGAATTGGTCTATGCTTTCCTCTACCCAACTCCGCTTTTCCCTGTGGCGTATTCTTTTTCTGAGTGGATCTGTGGTGTCCCCTGCTTTTCTGCGGCTTTTTTTACTGAAGGTTATCCCGGTTCCAGCCAGAAAAAAACCCGGGAGGATGGTCCCGGGTTTAAACAGTATGACTTCTTTGCTTTGACGTTAGGTTTTCAGTCCCTGTACCGGCGGAAACGATATCAGCCGCAGGGGATGTTAGAACTCGATCGAGTCAGCGCCCAGCGGGCAGAGCATGAGGGCCTTGTCGTTGTGGAAATCGCGCCAGAGCTCGTAAACTTTGATGTAGTCGGCGCCGATGGTTTGCAGGGCGTCCAGGCCGGGAAGGCTGCCCAAGGGATCGGAATTCATCCGGAAGGTCATGGCATTCGGTTTGGTAGTGGCGTCCACGAGCCTGATCTTGCCTTTGATGCCGGTGATCTCACGCATGTGTTCCAAAGCGGTGTCAAGGCCGCCGAGATCGTCGATCAGGCCATTGGCTTTGGCTTGTTCGCCGGTCCAAACGCGTCCCTGGGCGAGGGCATGCACATCCTCCAAACTAAGATTGGGGCGGCCTTTGTCCACTTTGCTAACGAAATCCTCATAGAAGTTTTCGATCGCGCTGGTCATGCGCAGTTTCTCCTCGTCCGTCCAGGCGCGGTAGGGGGTTCCGAAATCGGCGTGAGCGCCCTTTTTGACGCTTGACCAATTGACCTTGATCTTTTCCATCAAGCGCGGTACGGTCAGTGTCAGGCCGATGACGCCGATGGAGCCCGTAAGCGTGGCGGGATCGGCGACGATGCGGTCGGCGGAGCAGGAGATGTAATAGCCGCCGGAAGCCGCCATGCCGGCCATGGAGACCACCACCGGCTTTTTGTTTTCGGTTTGGGCGAGTTGTAATTCGTGGAGGATAATGTCCGATGCCTGGCCGCTGCCGCCACCGCTGTCCACGCGGAGGATGATGCCTTTATAGTCCTTGTTGTTGCGGGCCGCCCGGATCTGCTTGACGGTCGTCTCATGCCCGATGTTCTTGCCGGGGGTGCCTTTGCCCATGATGATGTTGCCGCTGGTGTAGATCACGGCGATGAGCTTCTCTCTGGGCTTGGACCAGTCGTAATCCCGGTAATCGGGCAGGCAGGTGTCCGTGGCGGAAAACTTGCAGGCGGATTTGAGTTCCTTGGGCAACTGGTCTTCGTAGATGAGGCTGTCCACCAGCCCGGCGTCGATGGTCTCTGCCACGCTGGCCTTGAGTTTGGAGCCGCGTCCGGCCTGCATCAGGGCCACCAGTTGGTCGAAATCGCTTTGCAGCATGGATTCATAGACCTCACGCTCGGCGTCCGTCATTTCGCTTTCTGAGAGCATGTTGCCGGCGCTTTTGTAGCGGTGGGAGCGGAAATTGAGCACGTCAACCCCGATGGCATCGAGCAGGTCGTGGAAATAGGGACTGGTGACGGACAATCCCCGCAGATCGATGCTTCCCTGGGGATTGAGATAAATCAGGTCGGCCACGGAGGCGGCGAAGATATAGCCGGCGTTGCCGATGTTGTCGTAGTAGGCGGCGACCTTCTTGCCGGAACTCTTGAAATCCTGCACCGCAGCCACGAGTTCCTGCATCAGGGCCAGGGACGTGGAAAAGCTCGGATTCTTGAGCAGGATGCCCTGGATGTTGGAGTCGTCCTTGGCGGTCTTGAGGTCGCGGATAATGTCCTCGATGCTGCGGGAGTCTGATTCGTAGAAATTGATCTGGCCAAAGGAATATTTCGGGGCCTCGTAGGTGACGATGTTGCCCTTGAGCTTCATGTCGTACCATTTCTGGGATTTGGATCCGAAGAAGGGCTTGAAGGCCTCGTCGGCGAGGTGGACGTAGGGCAGCGCGTAGGTCTGCTGTCCCTTTTTGGCTGAGGCCAGGGAGCCGAGGGCGGTC
>JAKQNV010000094.1 GCA_029565595.1 Candidatus Cloacimonadota bacterium | reverse complement strand
GATCAGGGAGGGTAGCATGAATAATATGATCTTTCCGCCCTGCCCCACGATGTTCATGCCTTTCTGTCTCTTCAAGATGCCAAGCATTATTGCCTCCTTTGCTTCCAGCCAATCCCGGAAGGTTTGGGTCAATCAGGATTCTTTGATCGGAAATCCGCGTGTATGTCGGTTTCATCCTTAGGCGCTTCAAGAAACTATATAACTTTCTCCTACAATATTAGCCTTAACTTGTCAAGATAAATATGCCGGACATTTCCCGCTGCGGAGCGTATGCGGCGCCATGCAACGTCTGCCGCATATGTTATGACCTGCGGCCAGTCATTAAACTCAATCCCTTATACAGACAAATCTGACGTAGCTGCGCCAGTGTCGAAGCCATTACAAACCAATGGATTCAATCTGACATAATTGCCTTGACAAATAAATGGGCTGTGTAATAAATTGCAGGGTCGATTTATATATCAGACAAACGGGAGGATGTTATGACACGCGCAAAGGTTTTTTGGTCGTTGGCAGTTTTGGCCATCTTCGGCTGCGGCTTGTCCGCACAGGGCCAGGACTGGCTTTGGGCCGTCCGTCTCGGCGGGGCAGGGACCGATCAGGGCAACTCCCTGGCCGTGGATCCCTCTGGGAGTGTTTTCATCGCCGGTGAATTCGAAGGTGCCTGGACCTACGGCTACAACTACCTGAATAGCGCCGGCGGCAGGGACATCCTGATCGCCAGGGCCTATGCCAACGGCAATCCGCATTGGGCGAAGCGCGCCGGCTCCACGGACGACGACTCGGCGGAAGCGATCGTTCTCGATGCGGAGGGCAACATCTATGTCACCGGGAGTTTCCGCGGCTCTGTGGCTTTTGGCTCGACTACCCTGACCAGCGCCGGCTACTCAGATGTCTTTGTAGCCAAGCTGAGCGGAGCCGGAACCTGGCTCTGGGCGGTACAGGCCGGCGGAGCGGATAACGACATCGGGCGGGGCGTCAGCGTGGACGCTTCCGGCAACGTTTACGTGACGGGTGAATTCAGCGGCACGGCCGCCTTTGGTTCCAATTCCCTCACCAGTTCAGGTTCGACCGACATCTTCATCGCCAAACTCAACTCTTCCGGAGCATGGCTGTGGCCGCGTAAACTGGGTTCTTCCGGCGCCGATTACGGAATGGCCCTTTGCGCCGATGCCGCCGGAAACAGTTATGTGACCGGCTATTTCACTGGGACTGTGTCTGTGGGAACGGTCGCGGTCCTGATCAGCGCAGGCGAAGTGGACGCCTTCGTCCTCAAGATCAGCAGCGCCGGAAATTGGGTCTGGGCCAGGCGCGGGGGAGGCACGCTGTCCGACCGCTCCTACGGGATCGCCCTCGACGCTGACGGATATTGCTGCATTACCGGCAATTTCAGGGGTTCGGCCGTGTTTGGCACCTCCACTCTGGCCAGCGCCGGCAATGACGACCTCTTCATTGCCAAACTGAGTTCCGCCGGCGCCTGGCAATGGGCAGTCCGTGGCGGGGGTTCCAGCAACGATTGCGGATATTGCTTGGCCACGGATGCCGGCGGTAAAATCTATGCCGGAGGAGCGTTCGGCGGCACGGCGGCTTTTGGTTCCTCGTCTGTCGCCAGCGCCGGCAGCTCAGATGTCCTGATCGCCAAGCTGGATAGCGGCGGTGATTGGATGTGGGCCAAACGTGCCGGGGGATCGCTCGGCGACCATGCCTACGGTATCGGGCTGGACGCTCTCGCCTGCGTCTATATCACCGGCCAATTCGGCGAAACCGCCGATTTCGGGCCCGAAAACCTCACCAGCGCCGGGGCGAGTGATGTCTACATCGCCAAACTCACCTACCGGATTCCTCGCTTCCCGCTGGATCTGCAAATCTCCGTCTCCGGCAGCGATGTCCTGCTCACCTGGGATCCGGTGACGCACAGCATTTGGAACGATCCCCTCACTCCCGATTACTACGTTGTTTACCGTAGCGTCTCCGACCCGTATGGAACTTACAGCCTGGTGGGGATCGCCTACGGTGCTTCCTACACCGGGATCAATGCCTCTAATTACGCCCGCGCCTTCTACAAGGTCACCGCCTATGTGGACGACGGCGAGGAAACAAGGTCCGGCCCCGGGCTGCGCTCCTGGCTGGATGCCAATTTCAAGCCCGGGATGACAGAGGCGGAAGTGGAGGCCGCGATCCTGAACCGCTGCAGCCGAGTGGTGCGGGATCTTCGACTTCGGCAATAGATGATATAACTCTGATGACCTGATCGACTGATCAATGTGATAATGCTTTAAAAAAAGAGGCCGCAGAAAAGCACAGAAAAGCGCGGATCTGAGCAGAAAAAGAATATACAACACAGAGAAAAGCGGAGTTCAAATGAGAAAAGCAGAGAGGATTTGAATAGCACGCAGATCCCGCTGATTTCGCAAATCAAAAAATACGTGATTGTTTACTTCAGGATCGCAGGAACTCTTCCCTTTGAGTAATAGGAGACCTTTATCCATAACTCTCCTTATTATCCTATCTGCGTGATCTGCGTGCCTATAAAACCTGGAAATCATCTTTTTCTCCGCAGATCGGCGCTTTTCTGTGCTTTTCCGCGGCCTCTTTCCCTTTTTGTTGACATCCCCGCCCACTCTGCCTGAATGTCCCAAAAACACGCAGAGGTGAAGAGCGCATGACG
>JAKQNV010000081.1 GCA_029565595.1 Candidatus Cloacimonadota bacterium | reverse complement strand
TGGAGTTTCCTGATTTTGGTTGACACTTGTCATTTTGGGACCTTTTTCTTTTTGTCAAGCCTGTTCTTCTTTACTTTGACTGACAATGACTTGGAGTAGGTTCTTGCCACCCGGCTAGCCGGGTGGCAAGAACCGCGGTTTACCTCTGGCCTACAGTTTTTTTTCGCTGTGTAACTCATTAACACTCTATGAGGTACACGCTTTCCCAGACTTCCGTGTTTGTGCGCTGTATTGTATCGCTCGATAACCTCTGCTATTTTGGCTTCCGCCTCCAATTTCGTTTTGTTAACCACTCTTAACCCAAAGGTATGTTTCAGCGTCTTGTTAAGGCTCTCCATATATGAGTTTTCGTAACAGCGGTCGATGCCGGTATTACTGAGCAGGATGCCATATTGGGCAGCTGTGTTTCTCACCGCGTGGTTTACGAATTCCGAGCCCCGGTCGGTATGAAAGATCATCGGATATTTCAAGCCCAGGGAAGATCTGAGGGCCATGCTCTCTTCCAAGGCCTCTACCACCGGACCGGCCTTGCAGGTGTCACTGACCCTGTAAGCCGTGATACTGCGGCTGAACAGGTCCTCCAACAATAACAACTGCAAGGATCCCTCTTCGGTCTTGATCTCCGTATAATCGGCAAACACAACTTCAAACGAACGCCGGAAGGTCCGGTTCGCCACGAGATTGGGTGAGGCCTTTAACTTATGGCGATGGGATTTCCAGGCCTGGCCCCGGGAATTGTAGGTCAGCCCGTTCCGGTTGACGATCCTGTAAAACCGGTCCCGGGAAACATGGATCCCCCGTTCAGTAAGTTCGCGCCTGGCTTGGCTGCCGGAAAGACCGGACTGATCCGACAAAACAAGGCAGATCGCTTTCCTGGCCTGCTCTTCCTCTCGCTCTTTTGACAAATCGCCGTGCAGATAGGTCTTGTAGATATTCTGGCGGCTCATTCCCAGGCTCTCACCTATCAGGCTCAGGTTCACAGTTTTCCCTTTTCCCTTAAATTCTTGCGTAACTTGGGCGACAGCTGACGCAACAGACTTTTTTTTTGACCCGGGTCCATAACCTTGTAGGATTCCTCAAGCAGCGTCTGAAGATAATAAACGCTCTCTTCCAAACGGCTGATCTCCGTGTCCACGCAGGCCGGTATGTTGACCCGGGGTGCCGACGCCCGGCGCTTCAACCGGCGCGGAGCCCGCTTCAAGCCTCGCTTGTTCATATACTCCCTGACCCAGGCCCGTACCATTGCCACATCGTTGATTCCTTCCTCATAACTAACCTTGGCGGCACTGTGGCCTTCTCGCACAACTTGCAGTACCACATAATCATAGAACTTCTGACTGTAACTAACTGCCTTGCCATTATAGCGTTGCATACTTCTCCTCTGTAATTGTGTCAACCAATTTCAGGAAAGACCAGAAAGCGGCAAGGCAGGCAAAAAAGCCCTTAAAATAATTGTGACGAGTCGTTCCAAACGGAGATATCCGGTGTCGTTACTGGTTATACATCATATAATTAAACTGGTCGCGGTGAAAATCTGTATATTTTCAGAGTTTTGCACCGGATTTTGCTATGTACACTGCATAGTAAACTAACTTCTGCAATTAAGGATCTACGATGAAACCAATCAGATCATTAGGATTCCTGGCAGTAATACTGTGTCTGATGCCTCTGGCAATGATGGCGCAGAATGTGCCGGTGGATTCGCCTTTCAGCATCACGAGAAGTTCCACGGATGGCATCAACATCCATTTTGAACTTCCGCAATGGAAATTGGAAACCGTCGAGCGCGGCGGCGAAACGCTCCAGAGAGTGAGCATCACAGACGCGCAGTACATTTTTATCGACGAAGAAGAAACCCTGCCCGTGTTCGCGACATTTGTGGCGATCCCTTACAGCGGCGGAGTTTCGCTAAATATGTTGGGAAGCCAGGACCAAAACCGTGACCGGGTCACGCTGGATTTCGACGCTTCCCTGACCCGGGAAAGAGCAAACGGCAAATACGCGGAAGCTCTTTACCCCGCAGACCAGACACTGATCTCCGAACCCCAGGTGCTGCGCGATTTCCGCGTGGTCAGCGTCAACATCTACCCCTTCCAATACGACCAGGCCCGCAAGCAACTGGTCGTGCGCCAGAGCATGGACATCAGGCTGGATTTCAATTCCAATCCCTCGATCAATGAGATCGCGCCGCCGGAAAGTTATTCCAGCGCGTTTCAGGACATCTACAGCGGTTTGATCCTCAATTACGATGAAATGCTGGACCGCGAAGCAGTGTTCACCAATCCCCGGCTGCTCGTGATTTACGGCAATTACAGCGATGCCACCTATCTTTCCAAAGTCAACGAATACGTGGGTTGGAAAAGGCAGAAGGGCTATCACGTGACCGCGGTCAGCACAGCCACCGCCGGCACCAACAGCACTGCGATAAAAAACTACATCCAGACCCAATACAACAACACTTCCACGCGCCCAGACTACATCGTCCTGATCGGCGACACCTCCGGAAACATGGCCATTCCGAGCTACAACACCTACATCGACTATTATTACACTTGGCTGGCCGGTAGCGACAACCTCGGCGACGTGATCATCGGACGGATTTCCGTGGAAACGACCGAGCAGATGACTAACTATATGGCCAAGATCGCTTCGCTGGAACAAAACATCGACCTCAGCGCCGCCACCTGGCTGGACAAGATGGTGCTGGTCGGAGACACGTCTTCTTCTGGAATTTCCACGGTCTATACCAATGAATACATCCACGACCACTCGCTGGCTGTGAATCCCGATTACACCTACACAGAAGTCTACAGCTCCAGTCCCAGTTCCGCGACCATCAACGCCGCCATCAACCAGGGCGTGACTTTTTTCAATTATCGCGGCTACATAGGCATGAGCGGCTGGCCGAACACAATGAGCAGCATGAATAACGGCTCCAAACTCTTCCATGCCGTGTTCATCACCTGCAACACCGGCAGTTTCGGCGGCGGCACCAGCACCACGGAATCGGTCGTCCGCTACGGAACCGCGGCCACTTTAGGCGGATCGGTGACTGCGATCGGCATGGCAACTTCATCCACGCACACCCCAATGAACAACTGCCTCAATGTAGGCATCTTCCATGGCGTTTATCCCCTTCAGATGAGGGATATGGGCGGTCCACTGCTATACGGGAAATTGTTTCTGAACGCGATCTATGGCGTCAGCAACGCCACCCAGGCCTACAATTTTGCGGGTTACTGCAACCTGATCGGCGACCCTACCGCCAGCGTCTATGTCAGCATTCCCTCTACCTTCACCATCTCCGCTCCTGATTTCATACCCGCCGGCACGGGCAATCTGGAAGTGACCATCACTTCGTCAGGCCAGCCTGTGGCAGGGGCCTCCGTGGCGATCACCAGTGTCACCGGCTACCAGTCACTCGCCACCACGGGCGCTGACGGAAAAGCGGTCCTGGACCTTGCCACGACGCTTTCCGGCTCGGTGGTCCTGACCGTTAACAAATACGATTTCAAACCCAAGACCAAGACGATCAGCATCGACACCGGCGGCGGATTTGTCTTTGACGGCGCCTCCATCGACGACGACACCAACGACCTCTCCAACGGCAACAACGACGGCGAGGCCAATGGCGGAGAGACCATAGAGCTTTACGCCAGCCTGAAAAACACGACCGCCAGCACCCTCACACCAAGCGGCGACGTCAGTTGCACCGATCCCTACGTGACCTTGATCGCCACCAACCGGATCGAGTATAACGCCATCGCGCCCGGCGGCAGCGGCGAAAACGTCAATCCCATGGTGTTCCAGATCGCCGCAAACTGCCCCGACCAACACAGGATCATCCTGAATTTCGCGGCCGAAAGCACCGGCGGAAACTGGACTGTCATGATCCCCATCGTCGTCAGCAACGGCCATCTGGCAATGCAGTCCTACACTTTCATCGGCGCCACGGGCAACCGCATCTATCCCGGCGACCAATTTCCCATGACGATAAGTTTGACCAACGCCGGATCCTTCAGCCTGAGCGGCGTTAACGCCATTCTCCGGTCCCGGGATATGTTTTTCTCGGTCATCGATTCGCTCGGTACCTACGGAAACATCGCGCAGGGCGCCACAGTCGCCAACAGCGGTGACACCTTCACCGTGAAAGCCCGCAGCTCCTGCATCGATGGCATGGTCATCCCGCTGGAGCTTGATGTTTACAACAGCGCCGGTTTCGCAGAGTCCGTATACATGACCCTGACGATCGGACTGACGACGGTTACCGATCCGCTCGGACAGGACGCTTACGGCTATTTTATCTTTGACGACGGTGACACCGGCTATGACCAGTGCCCGACTTATCAATGGATCGGGATCGCCCCGGCCGAGGGAGGCAGCGGAACCGCGCTCGCCCTTACCGATCCGGGCAATGCCAGCGATGAAGGCGACCAGACCAATGCCGTGGCCATTACCACCGTCAACCTGCCCTTCACATTTTCATATTACGGCGTGGATTACACTCAGGCTTCGATCTCGTCCAACGGCTTTATCGCCTTTGGCGACACAGACGATGCCGACTGGCGCAACTGGCGCCTGCCCGATGCCGGCGGTCCCAGCCCGATGATCGCGGTCTTCTGGGATGACCTCGACCTCCTCAGCGGCACCAGCAACGTATATACCTACTACAATTCCAGCCAGCATTATTACGTTGTCGAATGGTATCACATGATCTCCGGTTACGATTCTTCCACGCAGGAAACCTTCCAGGCCATCCTGTATAATCCGGATTTCTATCCCACCCACACCGGCGACGGACCAATAAAACTGCAATACAAGGATTTCAACAACATCGACCTGGGCGATGGAGACACCTATCCCCACGGAAACTACTGCACCATCGGCATCGAGGACCACACCGAGACCATCGGCCTCGAATATACCTTCAACAATACCTATCCGACCGCAGCAGCGCAGCTTTCAGACGAATCGGCCCTGTTCATCACGACCCGCCCGCTGATCCCGGATTATCCGTATCTGGCCATCGAGCAGGTCAACATTGTAGATCCGAATTCCAACAACCACCTCGAGCCCGGAGAATCCGCCCAACTGGCGATCCGCCTGGGCAACCGGGGTTTGGTCGAGGCCACCGGCGTTTCCGCAGTGCTCAGTTCCTCCGATCCCTACGTAACCATCACTGCGAACAGCGCGGTTTACGGCAGCGTTCCCGCGCAGGGCAACGCCTATCCACAGACCAACTACGCGGTCACAGTCGCGGCCAACTGCCCCGCGAACCATTCCATCGATTTCACATTGAACATCACCAGCAACACCGGTTCCTGGGTGTATGTCTTCCCGCTTGTCGTTTACGTGCCCGAGCTGTCGTTCAGCAACATGATCGTCAACGACGTGACCGGCGACCATAACGGCATCCTGGATCCCGGCGAAACGGCGGCGATCACGATCCACCTGAACAACATCAGCGAAATCGCCTCCCAAGCCGGCAGTGCGACACTTACCTGTGCCACTCCGGGAATCACCATCAATACCGGCACGGATACCTTCGCGGCCATTGCCGGAGGAGGTTACGAGGTCCTGAGTTTCAGCATCTCAGCTGCTTCCAGCATGACCGACGGAACCTTGGTGAGCCTGGTCTTTTCAGCCGTAGCCGGCTCAGTTACCGCGACCGCCACAGAAAACGTGGAAGTCGGCGCCCCGCTGGAGATCATCATTGGCAACGGAACCGGAACCCAGGCCTATCCTTTGGACCGGTGGTACAACTATTCAGGTCACGAAGCGATCTACCTGGCTTCGGAGATCGGCACAGCCGGAACTCTCAAATCCATCGCTTTCTACAAAGGAAGCGGCGCGGACCTGAATCCCATCTCCTCCGTGGTCATCTACATGAAGAATACGACCGCCAACTCACTATCCTCCGGAAACTACAGCACCGCCGGATACACGCAGGTTTACAGCGGACCCTTTACCAACAACGCCGCGTCCGGATGGATGGAAGTGAACCTGAGCCCGATGTTCGAATATGACGGAGTCTCCAACCTCTCCATTCTCACGGTCAAGGGCTATCAGCAATACATCAACAACTACCCGAACTGGACCTATTCAGCTGTGTCGCCCAGCCGCGCGCGGCAAAACCATAGTGACACCTCCGCGCCGACCAACTTGCTGGCCACGGCTAATCTGCCCAACCTGCGCCTGAAGATCTTCCCGCAGTATGAAATTCTGATGCCGCCGCAGGACCTGGCCGCTTCAGCCAGCCATCAGTCGGTCCTGCTCACATGGTCGGCACCGGCTTCCGGCTCTCCCACCGGTTACAGGATCTACCGCAATGCGTCTCTGTTGACGACCGTGACGGGATTGACTTATACCGATCTGGCCGTGACCGATGGCACGACCTACACCTATTATCTGACCGCGGTTTACAATGAAGGTGTATCCGATCCCTCAAACAGCGTCACAGCCATTCCGAATGCCATCGCTCCGACGAACCTGACCGCGGTTGGCGGAAATACCATCGTCAATCTCAGTTGGGACGCTGCCACCGGACGCGAGGGATTCGAATCGGCCAGTTCAGCGGAACGCTCCATTAGCAGTTACAGGATCTATCGCGGCGGAGTTCCCATCACGACAACCACCGGCACCACTTATCAGGATACCGGCCTGGCCAACGGGACCTCGTATTCCTATTACGTAACGACCGTATATGTGAATCCTGCCGGCGAATCCGGACCTTCCAACACGGCGACCGCCACCCCCAATTCAGTATCCTACGTGATCCTGGGTACGGGAAACCTGGCTACGATAGGCGTGCAAAACAGCCCGATCAATATTTCCAACAACAGTTGCCACGGGCAGTCAGTTTATCTGGCAGCCGATCTGAACGCTGCCGGCGTGACAGGTCCGATCCTGATCACGGCCATGGGCTTCAATGTCATCTCTTCGCCAAACTTGGCTTTGCCGAATTTCCTGGTCCGGATGAAACACACCACGGCGACCAACGCCGCCAGCTGGCATGACGCCACCGATTTGGTGACCACATATTCCAACGCGTCGTATATGCCGGTCGCGGGAGGCTGGGACATGCTGGAGTTCACCACTCCCTTCCAATGGAACGGGACGGACAACATCCTGATCGACACTGCCTTCGGACTCGTCGCCACAGCCAGCCAGACCGGCACGCTGCAATATACTAATGTCAGCAATAGTTACCGGTTTGCCTACAGCAACACCGAAGACCAGACCAACGTCTTCAGCGGCGGCTTGGTCAGAGACCGGCTTCCTAACGTGCGCCTGGCTCTTCAGTCGGTTCCTGTGGGACCTTCGGTCTCGGTCAGCCCGACGTCTATTCCCTTTGGCGAGGTTCAGGTTGGCTCAAACTCTGTCCAGCATTTCACCATCCAAAACACCGGTGGCCAGATCCTGACCGGGACAGTGACCACTCCAGCTGGTTACGCGGTCTCAGAGATAACGCGCAACGCGGTAACCGGCGGAAACGCATCGACCCCGGGAAAAACCGGGCGTAACACAATAACATTCTCCATTGCGGCCGGAGTTACCAAAACCTACAGCCTGACCTTCGCTCCGACGGCCACTATCGCCTACAACGGCAACGTCGTGATCGCCACCAACGACGCCGACAATCCCACTGTGAACATCGCCGTCACCGGCAGCGGCTACATCCCGCCGACCATTTCGCTGGATGCCAACGCTCTCGGCGTGACCCTGAATTTCGGCGAAGCGGGCGAAGACGACTTCACCATCACCAATTTAGGCAGCCATCAGCTTACTTTCACGGTCACGGAATCGCCGATCGTGGAGTGGTTCACTGCCACACCTTCTTCCGGAACGGTCACGGGCGGCGGGAACCAACTCATCATGGGCTCCTTCTCCGCCGCCGGAATGACTCCCGGCACGTATCAGACCACATTGCAGGTCGCGTCCAACGATCCTGACGATCCCCTTCTGGAAGTAAGCGTGGAAATGACCGTCAATAACAGCGTTCCCACGATCGTTTTGCCGGATGGCTTCGCGTTCGATATGGACACCTCGCTGGTCGTGGATTTCGATCCCTTCGTGAACGACCTGAACAACCAGGCCCTGATCCTGGGCTGCAGCGGAAACACGAACGTCCAGGTCACCATCAACAACCTTATAGTGACTTTCACTGCCACGCCAGGCTGGTACGGTACCGAAACCCTGACCTTCACGGTCAGCGACGGCATCGACACCGCCTTCGACACAGTGCCGGTCACGGTGAATCTAACGGCTCTGCCCGCTCCCGAGATCAGTAACATCACCAGTTCCGCCGGCGGTGGCGTAAGCTTTGGCTGGAACGCCGTGCCCGGAGCCACGCAGTACAATGTCTACCGGTCTACGGATCCCTACGGAACCTTCACTTTGATCGGGACGACGACCCAAACAACCTACGAAGATCCGGGAACATATGAAAAGGCTTTCTATCAAGTGAGAGCCGTTGTCAATCCCCCTGCGAAGTAGTTCCCGGGCCAGATAAACTACCAACTTATAAAGATTCCGCCTTCATCGGACAGCCCAGTCCGGTAAGGCGGAATCTTCTTTTTGAGGACAAATAAGCACGTGGGTTTATTTCTGGATTGGCTGGAAAGCCTTTAGCATAGAGGTCTGAGCCACTAACATATATGTAATGGCATACCCTATAACCTGCCCTACTTCGGGATGCTCAGGTAACTAACGAGGTCAGATCAGAACAGATCGCGGTTGTCTATCTCAAATGGAAAAGAATGACAGTCACCACTTCTTGAAAATGAAAAAGACCGCGGCGACGATCAGGAGAAAACCCACGAGATAATTCCAGCGGAATTCCTCCTTGAGGTATAAAACGGAAAAAGCGCTGAACACGACGAGTGTGATCACTTCCTGGATAGTTTTAAGCTGATAGGCGCTGAAGATCCCATAGCCAACCCGGTTGGCCGGCACCTGGAAGCAGTACTCGAAAAAGGCGATGCCCCAGGAGGCGAGGATCACCGTTAGCAAAGGGAGGTTGCGGTATTTAAGGTGACCGTACCAGGCGAAGGTCATAAAGACATTGGATACAGTGAGGAGGAGGACGGTTTTCATAAAATGTAAAGGCCTTTCTACTTATGATAATACTTGGGCAGATCCCATTGCAGGACCTGCTCCAGCGGGATGCCCTCTCGCCAGTCTGAACCCTGTGAAATGCCCAGAGAAATAGCTTTGGTCATGATTTCGACAGCGGCCTGGATCGCTTTCCGGATCCCGTAGCCATTGACTATGCCAGCCAAAACGAAGGCGGAGAAACAATCTCCGGCTCCGGGATGGGCTCCGGACTCAGTGGCAAAGGGATAGCGGACCAGATCGGTGGCGCCGGCCTCGTAATATTGCACTTCCAGGCTGCCCGCCTTGCTTCCGGGAACCGAAGTTATAATCACATGCCGGGGGCCGGATGCGCTGATTTTTCTGCACCAAGCCAGGATATCGGAAGCCCCGGGAGAGGACTTGGGATCAGCGCCTGCCAACAGCGCCGCTTCAGTAAAATTGGGGGTGACAACGTCTGCCAGGGACACAAGTTCGAGCATAGCGTCAACGATCCCGGCGTCGAAACATCCATACAGCGAGCCGTTGTCGCCCATCACGGGATCCACGAGCACAGTCGTGTTTTCATGCTGCAGCCGTAAAATAACTTCTTTGACCTGTGCAGCCTGTTCTGCCGAGGAGAGGAAACCGCTGGAGATGGCGTCGAAGCGCAATCCCAACTCTTGCCAATGCCGGGAAAAGGGCTCCAACTGCGGGCTCAGGTCAACCCAGCAGGGATCGGGATAGTCGGTGTTGGCGGAAAGAAGTGCCGTCGGCAGCGCGCAGATCCTGATCCCCAAACGGTACATGATGGGAATCACCGCCATCAGCGAGGTGTGGCCAAATCCCGAAAGGTCGTGGATCGCCAGGATCCTTTTACTCTGCTTGGCTGTCATATCAAATCCGGTAGCGGCCCATTAACGTTACTGTTTGCAGAAAGTCTGGAATAGTCGCGGATCCCTTTGTATATTTGCTTACCAAACTTACAGCTTGACCGCTCTGACAACGTAAAACCTGCTGGGATCGGTCAGCGCGGCTCCCAGATCGGCGGCACTGAGGCCGGTGGTCGTGGTCAGCAGAGTAAAATTCCCAATATCAGCGTAAGGATCGTCGCTGTAAAGGACTTCGTAATAATCCGGCACGATGGGATTTCCTTCCGAATCCTGGGTCACGGCATCCCAACTGAGCAGGAAATCCGTTCCGCTCATGGTGATCTGGATGTCTTGCGGCGCCAAAGGCAGCACGGGCGGGGCCACATTGATGTAGGCGGTTTTAATGAGTTCTTCCACGCCGCCTCGGAAAGTGACCTTGTATTTCACTGAATATGTTCCGGCCTGGGCGTAGTTGTGAAGCGGATTGCTGACGTTGGAGTCAAAAGTGCCGTCATTTTCAAAATCCCACTGCACCCCCAATCCGACCGTGCCGATGGTGTTGCCGTAAGCGTTGGCCGAATTGGCGAATTGCACGTCCAGGGGCGCGGTTCCGCTGATCGGGGTAGCGGAAAAATCCTTGTAGAGGAAGTCGAAGGGATACTTTTCCGCCTGCAGGATCTCCTTGGTCGATGTGTTTTGCAGAAAAAGGACCAGTTCGCAGTTGTGCGTATTGTAGGCTGGATTTAAAGAAAAACTGAGCGGAACGGTGACCTGTCCGCCTGTGGCCAGGCTGATCGGAGTTCCGCTCTGATTGGGGATCATCAGGCGGTTGGCAAAATCCACTGTGGTCTGACTGAACCAGGTGTAGACCATTTCCGATTCGGTCACCACGGCGTGCAGGACCACATTGGTGTTGGTATCGTCCTCCGGCTTGGCCACGACGACATTGGCGGTGTAACTGTTGCCTGAGGCCGTTCCCGTCGCCGAAATTGTGTAATGTGAGGCAACCGCCAACCGGGGCGAGATCCGTCCCCAGTAGGTGCTGTAGAGCGATGTCGAACCGCTGCCCCCTCCATATCCATTTAAACCGTCGAAATAGGTCCAGGGAGTGGCAGTGGTGCCGTAAAAAGTGGCCCTCGCCACGGAATAGGTGTTGGAAAAAGGATCGGATTGCACGTGGTTAACTATTACCGCCACAGCTTTTCCGTAGGCCATCAGATCGTCGGCGCCCATGGCGCAGCCTGGACAGAGCGGGCAAGTCGTCCGGCAGGTCACTTCCATGACCACGTATCTGCGGGGAACTGCAGTGAGGGCGCAGGCAAGGCAAAGAAGAAGATATGTAACAACTATGAACTTTTTCATTTCATCCTCTCAGGTGGGTTTAATTCCTTTATTCAAAGTCAGCCAAAAGCTCTTCTAAAAATTGTCAAGCATTTCCTGCGCGTGGATTTAAGAAAATTATCAAAGCACCGGACCAGGCGAAAATATCCCCATCCAAATCTGCGCGCGGCTTTCCGCCAGAGGCCAGCGAAATCTGCTTGACACAAAAGCGCCCTGTCAAGACTTGGCCTAAATTACATTAACACGCCTTGTTATGGAGGATAACATGATGGTTCCTGAAGACCTTTTATACACTGAAAGCCATGAATGGGTGCGGGTGGCGGATGGCATCGCCACTGTCGGCATCACCGACTTTGCCCAACACGAATTGGGTGAAATAGTATTCCTGGAATTGCCCGAAGCCGGCGCGGCCGTCGCGGCCAGCGAGCCCTGCGGAACGATCGAAGCCGTCAAATCGGCGGAAGACCTGATCAGCCCGGTCAGCGGCAAGGTCGAGGAAAAGAACACCGAGGCCGAGGAAGCACCCGAATTGATCAACAAATCTCCTTATGAGGAAGGCTGGCTCTACAGGGTGCACCTCAGCACGCCCGACGAACTGGAAAACCTCCTCACGCCCCAGGAATACGCCAAACTGATCGAAGTCTGACCTTCGGACAGTGATACATAAAGACAAAAACTTCCTCATTATCCTCTCCGCTCCGTCCGGAGGGGGAAAAAGCACGATCCTCAACGAGGTTTTGCGCGTGGCGCCGGAGATAGATTATTCTGTTTCCTTCACCACAAGGGCCCCCCGCGGTGACGAAAAGGACGGCGTCCACTACAATTTCGTGAGCGATGAGGAATTCCTCAGCCGCCGCGAAGCCGGGGATTTTCTGGAAACGGCGCAGGTTTTCGGGCGCTGGTACGGAACTTCGATCAGTTTCATCCGCAGCCGCCTGGAAGCCAAACGCCATGTGATCATGGACATCGACGTTCAGGGCGCAGCGCAGATCGGCGCCACAGACATACCATACGTGAAGATTTTCATCATCCCGCCTTCCATGGAAGTCCTGCGCGCAAGACTCGTAAAACGCGCCACCGACTCCGCGGAGGAGATCGCCAAACGGCTCGCCATCGCCCGCGACGAATTGAAATACATCCCCGACTACTCTTACCTCGTGGTCAATGACCAGCTCGAAACCGCGGTGCAGGACGTACTCGCCATAGTGCGCGCGGAGGAAAACCGCGTCAGCCGTTACCGGGAGCCCATTCAAGGCTTCCTCAATCAGGAGTGACAATGATCAACCAAAACATCGAATCCTTCCTTGAAAAAACCGATATGAACTATCTCTTCTGCCTGTTGGCCAAGCTCGAATCGCAGCGCCTGAGCCAGCTTCCGGCCTATGTCCGTCAGCATTTTCCGGAAAAGATCTCTGTGATCTCCATGGACCATGTGGCGGAAAATGACGTCCCGGACTACTTTGCCGAGATCGAGGAAGCCAACCTGCTCATGGCGCAGCAAGCCATGCCCTTCAAGGATGAAGAGGCGGAGATTGAAGCCGGAGAAGAGACTTTCGACGATTCCCGCGACCATATCGAAGAACTCGTCCACGACAATCTGGACCGCTATGATGACGAAGAAGAGGAAGGAGAGGAATTCGACCTCGCTGACGACGAGGGCGACGACGATTCCGACTGACCTCCCTTAAATGACCACCCGCGCTTTACGGCAGCAGCTTGAACTGCTCCGCAACTCCGGCATTCGCGAAATCTACCGGCCCCATAATACCCAGGCGGAGAGCCTTGCCGCGTTGCAGTCCCACTACGCTGATTGCACCAAGTGCGGGCTTCATAAGGGTCGCATAAAATTCGTTTACGGGGAGGGCGATCCGGACGCTACCGCCATGCTCATAGGGGAGGGGCCCGGCGAACAGGAAAACCTCACCGGAAGGCCTTTTGTGGGAGCTGCCGGCAAATTGCTTGACGATATGCTCAAGGCCATAAACCTCAATCGCCAGGACGTCTATATCTGCAACATCGTCAAATGCCGTCCGCCCAACAACCGAAATCCAGAACAGACCGAACGCGAGGCCTGCCTGCCCTATCTTCTCGAACAGATCGAGATCATCCAACCCCGCTTGATCCTCATGCTCGGCCTCGTCGCGGCGCAAACCCTTTTGGATTCAAAACTCAGCATGGAAAAACTGCGCCAGACCACTCACGAATTCCAGGGGATTAAAAGCTACATTTCCTACCATCCCGCCGCCTTGTTGCGCAATCCGCAATGGAAGCGGCCCGCCTGGATTGATCTGCAAAATTTCCGGGACGACTATCGGGAATTGCGTAAATGAGGGCAGGAAAGCGCCGCGGGATCTTTACCTCCGGCTGTTTTCTTTTTCTATTCGTTTTTTTTGCCAATCTCGGAGCCAGGATTGCCATCTACGGCGACACTCAATACAGCGCTGAAATCCACGCCCAGGTTGCCGCGGCGATGGCGGTCCACAAACCAGGGATTGCTTTCCACACCGGTGATCTCAGTTCCCACGGCAGCAAGCAAAAAAACTACGACGGATTTTTTTCACTTTCCGCGCCTCTGCTCTCGCAATGCCAGGTTTTTCCGGCCCGCGGCAACCACGACTCGTCCATAGAACTTTTTTTGGCTAATTTTCCCCAGGTGGGCGATAAAACCTGGTACAGCGTTAAGTACGACAGTTTGCTCTGCATCGTCCTAGATTCCACTCAAGACCTCAAACCCCGCTCAGTGCAATACAATTGGCTCTGCGAAGCCTTGGCGGACACGAGCTGCGCGGCAAAAATCGTCATCCTCCACCATCCCATCTTCAGCAGCGGATCTCACGGCGGAAATGCAGACCTGGCTTTGTTTTTGCCTTCCCTTTTTGCCCGTAGCGGGGTCGTGGCGGTTTTTTCCGGGCATGACCACGATTACGAGCGTCTGCAACACAATGGCGTGACCTACTTTGTCAACGGCGGAGGCGGCGGCCTCTTGCGGGAAAAATCAAACCCCGATCCTCGCAGCGTGGTTTTCGCCAAAAGCTACAATTATCTGATCCTGGATAGGGCAGGCAAAACACTCACCTGCACTGCCTACACCCCTAAGGGCGAGGTTTTGGACAGCTGCGACCTGGCTTTGCCCTGACCTGATAAACACTGCGCAGATTCCATCCGACCCTGGATTCGATCTCAGTTTTAATGGTCTTTACCACGAGCAGCCCTTGGCCGGCTCGTTTACCGATCACGGCGAGTAGTTCTTCCTCCTCTTCCCAACTTAGAAATGAGCTGCGGTTCCCTCCGCGCTGGCGGCTGTAAATACTTTCCGGGTATCCCCCCTTGTGAGAACTTCAAAGGATACGACAAGCTAATATCGTAATTAGCAAGCGTAGTTTTATTAGCGCCCCAGAAAACAGTTGAGCGCATCAGGGAGCTTACCATCCACCCGCGGCACATCCTGCCATTGCCAACCGCCTTAGAGTGGCTTCAAGCCGGTCAAATGAACGGGCAGATCGACTGCTTCAGGGGCGGCGCATTGTGCGCTGGCCGGGAATTTGGGACTGCATTCCCACGTTGACCCGCCAGAAGAGGTTGAGGTCCGAGGGCAGGACGGTTCCGTCGAGGTTGAAATCCGCTGAACGGTAGCCGCTAAGTCCGGTCTGGACGCGCCAGTAGAGGTTGAGGTCAGTGGGCAACACACAGCCGTCGGCGTCGGCATCGCCGGAGATGAGGGCTAGGACGCCAGCCTCCACCTGCTTCACGCCGGTCTGGTTGCCGCCATAGACTGAACCGAGCGCGCTGAGGTCGATCAGGGGCGCGGAGCCGGGCGTGAGGGAAAAGGTATAGGGCACGGCGGACATGGCGCCGAGGTGGTTACGGTGCCTCAGAATCACGTAGTAACTGGTAGTATTTTCATATTCGAAAGCTAGGGTGGTATTGCCTTCCAGATCCGCTACGGTTCCGTCATCCAGCAGAAAGGCGCTGCGGGCTTGTTCGGTAGGTCCGTCGGCCGTGGAGCGGAGTTCCAGGTAGACCCAGTCCACGATCTGGCGGGGGCTGGGATCCGGCAGTGCGGATACGCTGTGATTTGCGTTGTAGGGAGAAGTAAGAGGCAACACGGCTCCGATGTTGTGGTTCATGCTTCCTCCGGCGACGTAGGGCCCTTCGAGAAAGGCTTTGAAGCATCCATACATGCAGGGGGAACTGCCACTGCCGCGGAGAGCAATGTACTGTGTGGGATGGGCAGCGTCGTTGCTGCTGATGCTCAGATTGCAATTGTAACTGATCGCGCTGGCGGGAGTGAAGGTCAGGTCGAAAACCTGGCAGGAGAGGGCCGGGATGGAATAGTCCAGGAAGTTGCGCGTGCCTTTGGTTCCGCTGGCGACGCTATAGCACTCTGGAGTTGCAATGCTGCCGCTGAGTGTTTCGTCGCCATCATTCCGGATGGAGAAAGACAAAGTGCCGCAGTTTCCTACGATTATCGCGCCGAAGTTCAGTTCTGTGGGACTGACCTCAATCAGCGGGCCTGTGAGCGGATCCGCAAAGACCAGGCGCACATTTGGCCGGTAGGAAAGCGTCGAACCTCCGTAAAAAACGTTCGTTTGGTTACTGTAACTCGAACGTGTATAGCGATAACCGTTTGTGATATTTGTATACTGCGTGGTCCCACTGCTGCTGCTGGCACTGGTCAAATTAAAGGCTGTGTCGATCACAAGATTGTTGACGCCGTTCCAAGTGAAGGCAGTGGATAGCGTCAGCATGTTCCAGCCGGTTTCTGCCGGTTGGTAGGAAGAGGCTGAATATACGGTCGCAAGGCCGCTGGCGGCTGTCCAACCGGAAGCGTCGGTGGCCGTGGTATGACCCATCCGCACCACGAAGTTGGGCATGGCGTAATTGGGCAAACCCGTGATATTAAAGCCGATCCGAGTTATTTCAAGTGGACCGGTAATTCCTGCGGAGTTCAACTCTGCGGCAGTATAGACTGATTGTCCGTGCAAGCTTCTGAGATACTCATTGACTGGGCAGGCGGTGCTGGTGCCATTGCTGGAGGTACCGGAGCCCAGAATAACATCGGGCAATGACCCCACCCCAACCTGCTGAGCATAGTTGCAAGAGTAGGCGCCGGCTGTGGCAGCGAATATAAAAATGGCAAGGGTGCCATTGCTTATCCCGGCGGCGGCGGTCACGGAGAAGCTCAGGTTTGCCGAACCGGCGGCAGCGATCAGACTGAAACCCACGCTGGCAGTGTTGACCGTGATCCCGGGCGTGGAACTGGAAAGGCTGGCGTTGCCGCTGGGAGATTGGGCTCCGCCTGTGTTGTTCAGTGCAATGGAGATGGTCACTGATTCGCCCGGATCAAGCCTGCCGTTGCCGTTGGCCGGGGCGGGATCGGATACGGACATGGCGCCGAAAGCCAGAACCGGCGCGTGGACAGCCAGTAGAAAATCATGGTTCCAGTTGTTGCCTCCGCAGCTCATGGCAATGGTGAAGGCGGCGTTTGTGCCATCGGCGATACCAGGCGCAATGCTGAAAGAGTAGGCATCGGCAACGCTTAAAAAGGAGCCTGCGGCCAGGCAGGCGATGCTCTCGGAGTTGTCCGTGATCGTGATGCCGGGAGTTGAACAGCTCAGAGTGGTGGACACATTGCTGGCTGCGTCCGATCCGCTGTTCTGGAAGGTCACGTTCAAACTGCCAGAATCGTTATACTCAGGAACATCGTTGTTGGCATCGGAATAGATGACGGAAGCCACGCTCAGGTTGGGTCCGCCGCCAGTTACCTGCTGAACGCTGCCGATGTAGCTAACCCGATTGAAAGCTGTTGCGGTGAGGGTATAGGTGAGTTCTGTGGCGGGAGGATTTACCATAGTCAGTGTAAGGTTTCCGGCGGCGTCGGTGAAGCCCCGGGCGTAGATGAAATTGTCATAGGTGAGGGAGACCAGGGCGTTGGCCACGCCAGTGGCTACGCTGAGGGAAGTGCTGCCGATGACGATCTGAGCCGGGTGGCTGACCATCATGGCAAGAGGCGTCTTGGAGCGCACTTGCAGGCTGGCGTCGCCGAAGATATGCCAGGTGCGGAACATGTTGACTCCGTCGGAGCCGGTGGTATTGCCATAGATGTCCATCATCTTGCAGGAACCGTTGTAGAAGAGGCCTCCGGCCGTGGTCTTGGTTTCGGCTACCAGCAGGTCGACAGTCTCGTCCTGGGCGCGCATGGGCGAATTCCAGGATTGGTTGATGGAACTGGCGTACATGGCCACGGCGCCTCCGTTGGCATTGCGCAGCCAGGCTTCCGCGAAACAGGTGAGGGAGACGAAATTGCCGTTTACGCAGGCCACATCCTGGATGATGGGGGCCATATTGCCGTTGGTCAGGGCCGAGGCATTGGTGTTGTTGAAGCCCGTGGTGCCCCAGCTGGTGTTGGAGCCATGCCCGACATAGTTGACGAAGCCCCGGCCGGCGTTGATGTTGGCGGTGACGGTGGAGGCCAGGGCGCCGGGATCGTAGATTTGGTCCACGGATGTATATCCGTAATTGAGCAAGTCGGTGCGGATGAGGTTCATATGCTGGCTGTCAGATTCGCCCATGTCGCCCTGCGAGCCGCCACCTTCTGCCGAAGCCAATCCCATGGCCCGCGAGAGCCAGGTGGCGGAAGTGCCCAAATCCCGCTCATAGGCGATGGCCTTATTGGTCTGGGCGGTCACTTGCTCAGCCGTTTCAGCTGAAAAACGCCCAATAAAGATATCGGGATAGTTATCTGCGCCGGCTACCAGCGAAAACATGGGATCTGCCCCTCCCCCGCCTGAGGTTAGGCTGGGAATCTGTGGCGCGTCGCCCACGATCTGTACAAAAGTGAGTTCTGGATCGGCGTTGTAGCGGTTTTGGAGATAGGTTTGCAATTGAGCTGCGGTGCTGCCGATGGCGGACCACTCGACCAGTTCGGTTTCGATCCCCTTTTGCCTTTTCCAGTTCACATAGGGCTGGATGGCACTCATAAAGTTACTATGGCAGACCACCAGCAGTTTGCCGTAGTTATCGCTGACTGGGGTGTAACGGAAACTCTGCCAGTTGAGAAAGTGATTCTCATAGACCGGTACAAAAGTGAGAGATATTTCCTCGCGCTGGCGGTTGAAGGCGTTGCGGGAGTCCAGACCGTCGGTATAAATCCTGAGCGTGTAGGAGGTGAAAACACGCAAGGTCTTGCTGACGGGATTGTAGGCAAAGGGCATGGTCTGGACGGTCAAGCCGCGGAAATCCCGCAGGATGTAGGGATCTGAGAGGCTGGCCAGGCTATCCGGGAAGAACGCGTCCTTCTTGTACGCGGCGCCGAAGCTATAGGGTACGGTCGTGGGATCCTGATCACGGGTGATCACGCCCTTGGAGGGCGCCACCGGCAGTTCGAGGTCCTGGTATTCGGCATCCAGAATCTGCAAGCGGAGCAGGCTGTGGTCTGGGATGATGATGCTGCGGTTGAAGACAGGAAGCTGCGGATCGCCCCGTGACAGGGAGACTCCCTCGCGGGGCAACCAGACATGATACCAGGTTTCGGTTCCGATGGTCACAGGATCTTTAACGAAGCAGGTGACAGTGAACTTAAGCACGGTCTCGGCGTTGGTATTACTGATTACGGTCACGGAGTTGTCTCCGGGAAACAGCCGCACAGCTTCAGCGGTCAGTAATCCAGGTACAGCCAGTAGTAATAAAAGAAACGATAATCTGCCTTTCATAATATGGTCCTGTTGATGGGTTGTTCTTTGGTGGTTTTTTATTTCGAAATTTTCTATCCCCTGTGAGCAGGAGAGTCGGTGTCCGGCATATTTGCCTCTGCGGCGCGAAAGCCGGCAATAAATATCTCCTGGCAATCAGAGCGGAACTAACTGATAAGACTATATTCATAATATACTCCGCAGACATCCGCATCTTATTATTTGGAACAGGCAAATCTGTCAATAAAAATTACCATATCTGCGTAAGCATTATCCCTGCCGTACTTTGCTATCATTGTGTGAAATAATGCAACATCCTAAATGGCGGTTCAAGAATAATGGTTGAGTTAACTCCTGCCCGAGTGATCAGTTGGCAGGATCTGGCAGGTTCCGCTCTTGTGCCACAGCCTTTATCACTTCTTAATCAAGCCTTAATCAAGCGTTAATAATTAAGGCTTGATTAAGGCTTGATTAAGAAGTGATAAAGGCTGTTACCTGAGGGCGAAGGTTAGGGATTTAATGTATTCTATTGTCATTCAATGATATATGGAAAAGGGACAAGGCAGCGGAATAGGACGCCGAGCTTGTCATTGATATTGTATCCGGTTTAGAAGCCGATAACGCATCTCCCGGACAAACAATCACTCTTGCAGCATAGTGTCCAGACCTCCCGGGACAAAAATTGGTCTGGCATGATTTTGGAAATGATACCCAGGACGATAAATAACTTGACAAGAAACAAAATACATGGTTTTGAATCTACCAGAGGATAATTTCTCACCAGATGAGATCATTACAGTCACCCGGTTATATCCTGGTGTCGATGGATACGGATAAGATAGACATTGAATGTCGATCTACGGTCAAAAAACCGGGTGGGGAGGACCTGTCATGCAAGTAAGCAAATGTTTGCTGGCCTGCCTTGCGATAAGCGCGGCAAGCATCACGTTGGGCGCTTTTTCCGCTCTGCCCAGTTACTTTCTGGAAAGCGCGGAACCACTCACCGGGATAAGTTTCTTCATCGGCCCGGCGGTCCCTCTGGAAAATCAGGGCAATTGGATCACAGACGAAATCTATCAAATCAGCGTTGAGGATGAGGACAGGATCACCGGCAGGGTAGTGGGAATGAACGTAAAACTCAGGGTGTATTCCGATGGCGAACTGGGATTGTGCGGATACCTGTCCAGATATTCGGTAGCCACTAAACTGAACTGGAATCAGGTGCTGCTGCGCAAGGGGGAAAACATCCTGTCCCTGAGCCCGGGATTTGTTTCAACTTCCGGAGGACTGGACCTGAATTACTATCCGGTGAAGCTGTGGTATATACACACACTTAACTCCCAGGCCTGGGGCGCGGAACTTCCGGTCATTTGGACCCATAAATTCCCGGTCAGTGCCAAACATCCATACCCTAAGATCACCTTTAATGCCTGCGCCAAATCGACTTATGCCCATAACAAAATGTACCTGAGGGGGCGTTATGGAGGGTGGGGCGCCATAGAGACAACCCGGGACCTGGGCACCGCGGATGTATTTACCGGCTCTGTTGGCGCGAATTTCCAATTCCGAGGTAAATACTGGATGCTCACCCCAGAAGTCGTGATCCGCTTGATCCCAATTGACGATAATGTCAAAGTAAAGCCGGGAATCGGTGTTTCCTGGGGCTGGCTGAGCGATTGGAGTGTCTTTAAAAAATAAGTCTCTACCCACAGAGTGGATCAGATGATACTCAGAACCTGATCTGCGTTCCCAAACTGAGGTAGTTGACATTGGCGAAGGTATAGACCTCTTCAATGTCGGAGCCGCCTTCCAGGAAGCGATAGCCAAGGCGGAAGCTGTAGCGGTCGTCGATCTTGTAATCCAGCGCCAGCAGGACGTCTTCCGCACGGCCGAACTTGGAGCCGAGGGCTTCGCCTTTGAGCAGGACACCGAGATTTTCGTTGAAATCGTAGCCAAATTCGAAGCCGATGAGCGGAACAATCCCCAGATCTGTCTTAGCCGCCTTGCCATCCTCGTTTTTAAGAGAGATCTCGGCATCGCGGAGCTTCAGCGAGGCTCCGATGGCGCGGATGATGATGTTCGGATTTTCAAAACGGTAGAGATATTGCAGGCGGTAGCTGTTGAATTTGTAAACCGCATCGATCTTTTTACCGGCCGCGAAGATCTGGTCCATGAATTTGACGTCATAATCCAGCGTGCCCTTGGGTTTGATGGTGAGCGGCGCGACCAGCAGCGAGACTTCGTGGCGCGGCGTGTTGAGGTAATGCAGGTTGGCGCGGCCGAACATCACAGGTTTGGATTTCAGGTCCTCCGTGAAGGAAAACATCGTGTTCGCGTCGTTATTCGGGATGCGGAGGTCGTTGTATCCGGAGAAGGCGGCGCCGGTTTCCAGGTCGAGCGAAAGCTGGG
>JAKQNV010000054.1 GCA_029565595.1 Candidatus Cloacimonadota bacterium | reverse complement strand
TGCCGCTGTCGATGACATTGGAATTTTCTACGATGGGGATATCCCTCTGCCAGTTGAATTGAGTTCCTTCTCCGCGGTCCTCACAGCAGAAAACCTGGTTAACCTGACCTGGGTGACCCAGTCCGAAACAGGAGTCCAGGGTTATTACATCTACCGTTCGAATTCGGAAGTGCTGGAAGACGCGATACTGATCAGCCCGCTGGTCGAGGCCACCAACAGCTCCGAGCAGCACAGCTACACTTACACGGACAGCGAGCTCTTCGAAGAGGGGATGTACTACTACTGGCTGCAAAACGTCGATCTCAACGGCAACGTAGACTTCCACGGCCCTGTCTCGGTGAATTTCTCCACCACCAATGAAGAGATCACGCCTGAGATCCCGACCGTGACGGAACTGAAGTCTATCTATCCCAACCCCTTCAATCCGACCGCGGTCATACCCTTCAGCATCGCCAAGACCGCGAAAGTCGAGATCCGCATCTTCAACACCCGCGGCCAGCTCCTGCGCCACTTCAATCTGGCGGAACGGGCTCCCGGTTACTACCAGGTCGCTTGGGACGGCAAGGACTTCAACGGAAATTCCTGCTCCAGCGGCATCTACTACATCGTGATGAACGCCGGCAAGGAGACCTTCCAGCGCAAGGCCGTTCTGCAAAAGTAACAACCTAACACAACTATATCGAGCAAGGCCCGGCTTTTTTTATGCCGGGCCTTTTTGGCAGTGCTCAGGCTGAGGGTTGATTTCAGAGAGCAGAGAGCAGAGATAGAGCTGTCCACGAATTACACGAATTGCACGAAAAAAAAGGCTCAAGTTCAATTTGAGTGGGTAGTCTGTAAGTAGTTCCCAAGTCAGTCCATCAGGATTACCTGGTCAGCAGCAATCTTAAGATTATGCCGGTATGCTCATTACCGTGCTCAAACATAGAATACTCCACCCGGCTTGTCCCGTAGGGACAGGATGACAGTAGCGACGGGTTTTAACCCGGCGATCGGTAACCGTGATGAAGGCATTCCAGTATAGATACACCCCGCCCCAGCCATAATGCTTCAAAGCATTTTGGCTGGGGCGGGGTGTATCGAAATTATTAAGACTGGTACTGGCATATGACGCCGGGTTAAAAACCCGTCGTTACATTACCCTGCCCCTACGGGACAAGCTTGGGCAACTACAACTGACTGCGTTTCCCTCACCCACCATAAATGAACATGAGCCAAAAAAATGGCAATAGGGAAAAGGGGACCGATGGGTTAATAAGTTAATGGGTTAATCGTGAGACGTTGGAGGTTAGACGTGACGGTGGGATTTGAAACTTGCGTCTTGATACGAGAGGGGACGGGTGTCGCTGGTGTCGAGTGACGCAGGAACTTCGATTTCAGTAGAGGACTCTTATATCATGGCAAGGCAAGATACTGCATTCCATGTTCATTCTTTGCAGGACCCAAGGACCTGGAGCAGGGAAATGAACGCAAAATCCGCTTGACAAAAAAGAACATGATTTGAGCGTGACGTGTAAGATATAAACTTGTTTGCTTCCTTATCCGGGCGGACAATTCTGCGAGGCCGGCATGTTACTTTATGCGGCGTCAGTTTTCAGATATTTCGGAAAGGTACTTCTTGGGGCAAGCCAAGCCCCCGAGGCGGGCAGAGTAGAGAGCCGCGCCCCTTCCAGCCAATCCAATCAACGCTTTTCACCCACAATCCCAAATCCCTCAAGGAGGTTCAGATGAAGAACCCAATCTTCTGTTTATGCATGCTGGCCATGCTATTTTTCTCGTTTTCACTGAGCGCCACGGTCCTGATCGATCCCGCCGGCGACGGCGGCTTCGAGCTCGGAGCCACGTTCGCCGACAACGGCTGGACGCACGTTTACACGCCCCCTGACCAAACCAACCGCTGGTACCTGGGCACGGCTCCAGCCGGCTACAGCGGGCAGCGCTGCGCTTTCATTTCCAATGACGGCGTCAGCTACAACTACGCCCTGACGTCCTCCACCGTCTTTTTGTATAAGGACATTTCCTTTCCGGCCGATGAGACGGACATCCGGCTCAGCTTCGATTACAAAGGCGTAGGCCAGGCTCAGAACGGATTTCTGCGTGTGCTTTTGGTCTCCACTTCCACCAGCCTTTATCCCAACAATCCGCCCGCGGAAAGCAATGCCGTCGGCTACAAATATTACAACCTCTGCCCAGAATGGACCAAGACCGGGATCAACATCCCCGCTTCTGCGGCGGGAACCGTGAAACGTCTGGTCTTCATGTGGAAAAATACTGCCACCGGTTACAATCCTCCGGCCGCCATCGACAACGTCAGCTTGAGCTCGCAAGCGGCGTCACCCCTGGCCGGAGCCTATTTCATCGACAGCACCCAGCCCACCGGCGATCCCTATTTCCATGATTTTGTGGACGCCCTGCTGGCCCTGAACGGCAGCGGAATCAGCGCCAACACTTCGTTTTTGGTGATGTCCGGCCAGGAATATCTGAACTTTCCGCCGGTCATTACAGCCACGGGAACAGCTGATGCCGGGATCGAATTCCGTAAATTTTCCGAAGGCAACCGTCCAGTGCTCAAGTGTTACGGCGCCGGAGGCACGAGTTCCATGTTCGAGGGAACTCTCGCTATCGCCGGCGGCGATTATTTTACTTTCAACGGGATCGACGTCCAGATCGCCGGAGGGGTCGAGACAGCGGCCGGAGTCTTCACGTATCCGCTGGAATATGGCTATTACTTTTACGCGGCCTCAGCCACAAACGGCGCCCAACACAACACTGTCAAAAACTGCCGGATCGTAATGAACAGGAACAATATCAACACACGCTGCGTTTACCAGCATTACAACGTAAATCCCAGCTCGGCAACTGGAGCCAATTCTTATAACTCGTACCTGAATCTGACGGTGGAAAATTCCCGTGATGGGATTCGGCTGTCTTCGGTCAGCACCGATTTTCCCGACCTGGACTGCCAGATCAGCCATTGCACCATTGGCGCGGACACTCCCGACAACCTCGGCTCGAACAGCGGTAACAGTTCCTGCGGCATCGCGGCCAGTTACCAATCCGGTCTGGTGATTTCATATAATGAGATCCGCAACTTGACAGACCCTTCGAATAATGCTGAGGGCATAGATATTTCCTATGGCAAGGGGGAGATCAGGATTTTCAATAACTTCATCCACGACATCAGAGCCGCTGCGGAGTGGTACGTTCTGGAAAGCAAAGGCATGTATCTGCACCTGGCTTATCCGGGGCCGCATAGCATTTACGTTTACAACAATGTGATCACCGGCCTGTCCTGCGGCTACACGGGAAGCCCGATCACCGCCGATACTGTAAGTGGGACCATGGGCATCCAGATGTTGGGCAGCTGCGGAAATTACTACATCGATTTCAACAGCATCCGCGTGGACGGCCTGGCCAACGCCAACAGCGTTGGGATCTACGTGGACAACACTTATAATAACCAGAGCTGGGATGGGATAAACCGCATCCGCAACAACGTGATCGCGAACTACACGGTGGCCCAAAGCTCCTGCAAGCATTACGGGATGTATTTTGAGGACCACGCCACCCTGCTCGGTCAGGCGGGCTCGGTCTCGGATCACAACGTGATCTATATCGACCAGGCTCAGAACGGTTATCCGGTGCGCGGGGCCTCAGCATTGTATTCCACCCTGGCCGCCTGGACCACAGCTTCGGGCTACGACGCCAATAGCTACTCCGCCGATCCGCTCTATGTCAGCGCGGCGGACCTGCATATCCCGGCTGGATCGGGTTCCCAGGCCTTGAACCACGGCAGTTATTTTAGCGGAGCCATCAGCTGGATCAACGACGATATTGACGGCGAAATAAGAAATGTATCGACTCCGGACATCGGGGCCGACGAAGCCTACGATACCGGGCTGGAAGTGCCCGTGGTCCAGATCTCCCTGTTGTACGGCACCATCTACCTGCAGTGGGAAGCTGTGACCGGGGCCGCGCACTACAGGATCGAATCCTCCGCCGAGCCCTACACAGGATACTCGGTGCTGGACACAACGGTGAACACCTTCTATTCGCTGTTTCCGGAAGAAAAGCGATTCTTCAAGGTCATCGCGGTTACCGAGTAATCTCTCTTTTTTAGTCCAACACATTTCAAACTCAGCCCGGGAGCGGCTTCCCGGGCTTTTTCCATTGTTCCGCCCTTGTCCGGTGGCGTTAATCAAGTCTTAATCAAGCCTTAATCAAGCGTTAATTATTAACGCTTGATTAAGGCTTGATTAAGACTTGATTAACGCTTTCACCCAAGTAAGAGCCGTCCGATGGCGGCAAAGAAGATGAAATCCATGAAATCCAGCTGGTTGCTGGCTTTTCGCTTACGTATCTGAGCTCGGAGGGAACAGGTAACGCCTGTCGTAGTGGATCATGTATTTGGTCAGAAGATCTTCATATTCGACGGGAAACGATTTCCGGCGATGATGTTCCGCCTGGTTTCTGATGTATTCCCTCACTTTCTCCAATCCGCTTTGGGATACGGAAAAGGCGCCAAAGCCCTCCTGCCATTGGAATTTTCCGGACGCCCAGCCCTTTTCGTTGATGAATCTGGAGGTATTGGCCTTGAATTTCTGGGCGAATTCCGATATCGCCAGAGTTGGATGCAGTCCCACAAGGATGTGGATATGATCCTCAATACCGCCTATGCTTTGCAGGAAGCAGTTCAGATCTTTGATCAAGCCCGCGGCATAGGAATGCATTTCCTTTTCAATGTCAGCAGTCAGAAAACGCATCCTGTGCCTGGTGGCAAACACATAATGAATGTAAATCTGAGTATAGGAGTTGGCCATCAGTATCTCCTCCCTATCATTATGATAATTGGATCCTATGGTGAGACAGACTCTTACAGCGAATTTCCGGTTGAAAATCCATATTTTGAGTCCCGTAGGGAAGGTATTTCAAATTAAACCCCATGCGGAAATCACGTTAGAAGTCCCGTGAATTTCCGGTTGAAAATCCATATTTTGAGTCCCGTAGGGAAGGCATTTTAGATAGAATCCCATGCGGAAATCACGTTAGGAGTCCCGTAGGGTCGGTATTTTAGATAGAATCCCATCCCGAAATTACGTTACGAGTCCCGTAGGGACGGTATATTAAAACAGAGTGATTGTTATTCGAAGCCATATCTGATGAATATGCCGTCCCTACGGGACTCGACTTTATCTGGCATCCATTTTCCTATCTAAAATGCCGTCCCTACGGGACTCAACTTTGTTTGGCATCCATTTTCCTCAGCCGCCGCTGAGCAGGTGAAAGACGCTGACCTCCGCGCCCGGCGGGACTTTCGACTCGTTCCAGGCCTCTTTTTTGATCAGAGTGCCGTTGACCTTGATAACCAGCAAACGCCAGGAATAGTTCATTTTTTCCAAAACGCGGTTGACGGTCATGCCCTCTTCCCACTCGAGCTGCTGGCCGTTGACGGTGATCTGGGCCATATGCTACTGCCTTTTCCCTGCCAAAATTTCCAGGCAGAGGTTGGCCTGCATGTTGGCCACGACGGCAACACGCGCGGAAATTGGCAGTATGCCCGGTTCCACCTCGCTGACGCCGTCGCCCACGATAAAAAGCGTGCCGGATTGCTCGATCTTGATCAGTTCGTTTTTGCCCACGCCGGCGATGCCCGAAGCCGCGATGATGTAGCGCTGCGGAAACAGGCTCTGCCAAGTTTCGATGAGCATTTCCTTTTCCCCGGCGTCGTCGAAGGCTTCGATCAAAATGGTTGCCTTGCCAAAAATACTGTCCAGGTTGACCGGCGTGACGCGAGAGGGATAGGCTGAAACGTAGGTGGAAGGATTGATGCGGCGCAGCGTGTCTTGCAGGGCTGCGACTTTGGGCAGGCCGATCTGGTTTTGGAAATACTGCTGGCGCGTGAGGTTGGAAGCCGAAACGTTGTCGTAATCAGCGATGATGAGTTTTCCAATGCCGGCGCGCGCCAACGCGATCGCCGCATTCGAACCCAAGCCGCCGGCCCCGGCGATGCCGACCGTGGCATTGCGCCAGGCTTCCAGCAACACGGGATCGTAGCCGGCATAGAGTTCAGCGGAAAATTTATCCATGGCTCAGCGCTTGATGTCGATGCGGATGTCGCCCGCGGTATTTATCCCCTTAAGGTTGTTTACAAAAGCCAAAACGCTGTCCCGTAAAAGGTTTTGGACGAAGGGGACGATGCTGACCGGCTGGCCGCCGACCTGCAAGGTAACGGTGTTTTGTCCGTCCTGGACGCAGTCGGAGCGCCGCGCGCGGCCTTGGACGATGTCGCCTGCCAGTTGGTGGCAGCTCTTGCCGCAGGCCGAGCAGCACCGCGGATCGCTTTGGGGCAGGATCTCAAAACTGTGGCGCAGCACGGCTTCCAGCAATTCCGGCAGATCTTTATGGGGATCATAAACCGGGAGGCCTTTATAGTTTGAATATTGCACATGGAGCGGACCGCTGAGGCCGAAAACGGTGTCATCGATGAGTTCGTCTGCCTGGTCAATCGTGGCGGCGCACAGGAGCTTCGGCACCGCGGCGTGTTTCAAGCCTTCAATGACCAGAAAATCGCAACTGAGTAGACTCAGCATTTCCGGCAGCTCCGGCGCGTGATCCAGGATCAATGCCGATTCTTTCAAGCCGTGGGCAAAAACCTGTTTCGCTCCGGCTAGGGCGTGCTTCCAGGTGTTGGAACCCTCTTTGTCGGCGCGGTATTCCTCGTTGTGGATGTCTTTGATCGTGGAGACCCGGAAGCCTTTCTGGACGAGCGCTTCGATCAACGCGACCGCCAGGGTCGTCTTCCCGGTGTGGTGATAGCCGATGATGCCGAGGGCTTTCATGCTTTCTCCAACAGCAAAACGCAGTGGCAGGCGATGCCTTCGCCGCCGCCGGAAACGCCCAAACCCTCTTCCGTGGTGGCTTTCACGGATATGTCCCCGGTCTGGCATTGCAGATCCAGGGCCAGATTTTCCCGCATCTGCAGGATATAACGCTGCAGCTTGGGTTGGCTGGCGCAGACTGTGCAATCGAGATTTTGTAGTTGGTAGCCTTGCTTCCGGACAAGCTCGAAAACCTCGCGCAGCAACACCCGGCTGTCGATGCCCGCGTAGGCCGGATCGGTGTCCGGAAAATGGCTGCCGATATCGCCCAAAGCCAGCGCGCCCAACAGGGCGTCGATCACGGCGTGGATGAGGACATCGGCGTCGGAATGGCCCTCGAGCCCTTTGGCAAAGGGGATCTCCACCCCGCCGAGGATGAGTTTCCTTTCCGGGACAAGCCGATGGACGTCGTAACCAAAGCCGATGCGGAACACAGTTCAATCCACCGTTATCGATTTGGAGACGTTTTTGGGCACGTCGGGATGGACTCCGTGGACTTCCATGCCCAGTTTGTCCAATTTAGCCATCTTGCGGACGCTCATGCGCAAAGCCAGCAACTGCAGCGCTACCGAGGCGGAAAAGCAGGTCAGCAGGCCGTCGCCGGTCTTGGGCAGCATGATGTAGTTCCAGCCGTAATATTTGCCTTCGCGCGGGATGGCGCTGGCGTTTTTGCGCAGTTCGTCGTCGTCTTCGGCTACGATGTAGGTGTCGGCGCCGCGTATCTTATGGGTGTTGATCTGGGAGATGGTGAGGTTGATGTCGCGCTGGTCCGGTCCCGTCACGTAGATCAGCGGGTAATTGCGTTCCAGCGTCTCAAAGAAATTCCGGCCGTCCACCACTTCGTGGAAGAGTTTATTGGCCCCGGGGGAGAGGTTGAACGCCTTGGTGCGGGTAAAGATGTGCTCGACCAGTGCTTCGTAGATATCACGCGTTTCGGTGTGGGGTATGCCGCGTTTTTCCGATTCCGCGTCGAGGTAGCTGACCGCGTCGGCGAAGGAGCGGGCGAACTTGCGGACGTTTTTCAAGCCGAAAACGGTGTTCTTGCCGAGAATGGTATTGGGGCCGTGTTTGAATTCCGAAGCTTCGCGGCCCTCGGCATGGTTGAGCACGGTCTCGCGGATCTTGAGGGCGCCTTCCATCGCCACGCCGCTGATCTTGGTGGCGAGGATATGCAAGGATGGCTCCATATAGATCTTGGCGGCGATGGAATCTATGATGTCGGCGCAGTTAGCCAGCGTTTCCTGGATTAGCGACGGGATAAGTGACAGCGTCTGCTCGCGCTGTTCGAGTTTGCGCAAGGCGGCCTGATTGTCCTTGGCGCCGTTCAATTCCGTCAGTTTCATGCGGGCCGTGCGGATGGCGAGGTAGTATAAAAGCGTGATCTGGTTCATGAAGCTCTTGGTGGCCGGCACCGCGATCTCCGGACCGCAGTAGATGGGGATGGCAAGATCGCCTTTTTCGATGCCCAGGGTGGAGTTCAAATTGTTGACCAGCACCACTTTGCTGGCAGCGACGCCGTCGCGGGTGATATCGTTGAAGATGTCGATCAGGTCCTTCGTTTCGCCGGATTGTGAGACGCCGATGATGAGGTCGTTGTCCTTGATGCAGTGGGAATATTCGCCGCGAAAATCGCCCGGCAAAATGGGAATGAGTTCGACTCCGGCGATCTCGTTGAAGAAAAGCGCGCCGATCTTGGTGGCGTGGAAACTCGTCCCGCAGGCGATCGTATAGGCGTTGCGGCTGTGTTGGACGGTGTTTTTCACATAAGCGAGGAAGGACTGCACTTTTTGCTCGAAATCAGATACGGTCGCGGCTTCCGAGAGGGAATCGAAGGCCTTGGCCAGCAGAAGGCGGCGGACGTCGTATTCCGCTCCGATGAGGTCGATGAACACGTTTTTATCGGAGGAGAAGAAGTATTTCTTTTCAAAGTCCTCGCGCACGGCGGCTTCGAAGATCTCTTTATAGGTTTGCTCCGCTGCAGAGAAGAAATGCGCGAATTCCCGGGAAGCGATGACTGCGTCAAAGAGATTGCGCTTGTGGTCGAAATCGGCGCTTTCCAGGATGGCAGTCATTTTCTGGCAGAGGAGCTCGCGCAGCTTTTCGCGCTCGATCAGAGCCAGCATCCGCTTGCCCGAATTGGAGCCGCCCTGGAAGAGTTTGACCAGTTTGCCGGTGGATTCCACCTGGGCGTAGATCTCCTGTTCCATGAAATACTGGAATTCCGGCAAAAGCTCGACGTCTTCCGCGCGCAGCTTGGAGTAAACGGCCCGCGTGGGGATCGTCTGGCCCGGGGCGTAAACCTCGTCGGGTTGGCCGACACGCTTGAATTTCAAGTCTTTTTGTGCGTACACCTGGTAGCCAACGGCATCGTATTCGACAAACTCACCCTCGCGGAGATTGACCAGCATCTTGGTAAAACGCAGGACGGCCGTGAGGTCGGAGGACGCCAGCGCGAATGGCTCGCCGTCGAGCTCGCCGACGCCGAAATAGAGGCTGCTCCCGGCTTTGATGGCCCACAGCGTCTGGGTGACGGGATCGGCTACCACGGCGGCGTAGGAACCCACCATTTTTTCCGCTGTGCGGATGATGGCGCGGCGCATGCAGGCTTTGCGGGCTTCAGCAGCTTGCGGATTGCCGGCGACGTCCATCTCGATGTCAAAAAAGTGTTCCACGCTGTGGACCAACATTTCGCCATCGTTGTCGGAAAGCACTGTGTGGCCTTCTTTGGTAAGCCAGACCTTGAGTTCGCGGGTGTTGGTGATATTTCCGTTGTGGGCGCCGTAGATATGGCGCTTGCATTTCACCTCGTGAGGTTGGGCGTTGACCTTGTTGACAAAGCCGAAGGTCGCCCAGCGCACCTGGCCGCAAAAGAGTTTACCGCTTTGTTTCTCGATGCCGAGGGTCTTGACGAGGTTGCTGGGGGCGCCGACATCCTTGAGCAGGACGATGTTTTCGCCTTCGCCCTGGAAGGCCGCGCCGGTGGAGTCGTAACCCCGGTATTCCAAAGCGCGGAGCAGCCGGGAGGCGTATTGGCCCATGTTGACAGAAACTTTGGGCAAAGCCAGCCCGAGGACGCCGCAGCCTAGGCCAAACACTGGAATGTGGATCCGGACTCCAGAGACTCTTTCAGCCAGTTTTTCCAGCATGTTGTTATATATCGCGAGCTGTTTTCGCATGCTTTTGAACTCCATTAGATGAGATTGTTGTCCAGGATCTGCCGCGCAAAAAACAGATCCGTTTCGTCGGTGATCTTCAGATTGAGGTCGGAACAGAATTTATAACGCACCTTGCCGCCGTAGTTCTCCACAAGCGCGGAGTCGTCCGTGCTGACGTAGCCTTGTTCGTAGGCGCGTTCGAAGGCGGCCGTGATCAGTTTGTAGGAAAAGACTTGCGGCGTGAAGACCTGTACCAGGTTGTGGCGGGGAACGGTTTCCAGGATGAAGTCGCCCTCGATGCTCTTGATCGTATTTTTCAACCGCGCGACCGGTACCACGGCCTTGTCCTTTTTCACAATGTCATAAAGTTCCTGCAACAGGTCTTCCGTGAGGAAAGGACGCACGGCATCGTGGATAAAGACATATTCGGTGGAGGCAGGGCAGCTCTGCAAGGCACCGAAAACGCTGTCCTGTCGCTCAATCCCGCCGGAAACCACCAGCCAGGGCTTGTCTGACGTGTCAAAATACCTGCGCACCAGTTCCTCGCACCAGGCTAGATCCTCTTCCGGGGCGGTGACGATGATGACGTCGATGAGCGGCGAGGCGAAGAATTTTGCCAGGGTGTGGATGAGGATGGGGATGCCGCCCAATTCCAAAAACTGTTTTTTCACGTGGCCGCCCATCCGGGTGCCGGAGCCCGCGGCTGTGATGATCGCCGTGTTCAATGGTTCCATGAGTAAAAAACTCCCCTGGCCTCACGTTTGACCCAGACTTTGTCTTCGGAATGCAGTTGCCTCAAGATCTTGCTGACTTCGTTGATATGGATGCCCATGATCTGTGCCAGATCCTCTGCCGTGCAGGGGCGGCGGGCCAGCGTGGCGGCTATGCCTTGTTCGATATCTTCCGGGATCTCCAGTTCCGCAGCCTCGGTATGGACCTTGGCGATGATCTCCACCGGGAAGGGCGTCCGCTCCTGCAAATATCGCTGCACATGGCCAAGGACGCGCACCCCGGCGGGCTTGACCCAGTCTTCCGCTCCGGGGCGGTCAAGGGAATTGATCTGCACCCGGTCCGGCTTTATTTTACTGATCGCTTTGACCAGGCAGTTCAGTTCTGCTTCCGTGTCGTTGATGCCGGCGATGATGAACACCTCGAGCCAGATGGCGCCGTCGTATTCATGGCGCAGCGCAGCCAAACCCCGGATCAGGTTTGCCACCTTCAGTTCCTGATGAGGCCGGTTGATCCGCTTGTAAACATTTTGGTGGCAGGCGTCCAGCGATGGCAGGATCAGGTCGCAAGGCAGAATTTCCTTGCGCAGTTCAGGGTCGTTGAGCAATACGCCGTTGGTCAGCAGGGCCAGTTTGTATTGGGGGAAACTGGCTTTGATGAAAGAAACGATGCGGCCGATCGCGCTGTAAAGCGTGGGTTCGCCCGTCCCGGAGAAAGTGATGTAATCCAGAGCCGGTGCGCCGCTCAAAAAATCGGTCAGTTCAGCGATGATCTCCTCAGGCGGAAAGAATTCCTCCCGCCGCAAGGTGAGATGTGTGGTGCGCTGGACCTCGCAGTAGACGCAATTCAGGGGACAATATTTATACGGGACGACATCCACGCCGAGGGAAAAGCCCAGCCGGCGTGAGTTGACCGGCCCGAAAAGGTGCCTGTATTTCATTTAGAAGGTGGTGCCGAACTGCAGATGCGGCTCCCAGTTGCCTTTGTCAAGATTGTAGGCATAGTCGAAACCGATGAGACCGAAGGGGCTTTGGATGCGGACTCCAGCCCCGACGCCCTTTTTCAGGTTCAGGAAATTGAAATCCCGCAGGTGGTTAAAACTATCGCCAGCGTCAAAGAAAAGCAGGCCGATGATCTGGTCGCTGCCGATCGGGTAGCCCAGTTCGGTGGAAAAGATAATCTCCCGCGAGCCGCCGCCATCCGGGCCGATGGAGCGGTCGGGATAGCCGCGGATGCCGTCCACGCCGGTGCCGCCCAGATAAAATTTCTCGTCCGGCGGGGCGTCCTTGGATTGGCCGAAGGGCGTGATGTAGCCAAAGCGCCATTTGGTGCGCAGGGTGATCTTGTACCAGGTTTCCATATACCAGTTCACTTGAGCGATCTGTTTGAAGTAGTCGAAATCGCCGCCCAGCGGTCCGCCAGCGACCTCGGAATAGAGCGTGATCTGCGAACCCCGGGTGGGGAAGAAGATGTTGTCGCGCGTGTCCCGGCTTACAGTCGCGTTTAAAGCGCTGGTATAGCGCCAGCCCAGAGAATCCAGCTCGATCAGGGTCGAATTGTCCTCGGCGTTTTCCATGATCTGGTCGATGTCCGTGATGCGGTACTTTTTCACGAAGAGGCTGTATCCGCCCACCAGACGGGTTTTATCTACGAAGGGCAAATACTGGCCGAGGCGGAGGCTGGCACCGCGGGTGTAGATCTGGTAATAGTATGAACTCCAGTCCTTTTTGGTCCAATAGAGGTTGGTTCCGAAGAGGAGATCCGAATCGAAGAGATTGGGATTGGTAAAACTGAATTCGAAGTTTTGCGTGCTGCCGCCGAATTCCCAGGCCAGGCTGCTGGCCCAGTTATTGCCCATGATGTTGTTCATGGAAACGGAAAGTTGTCCGACCACGCCGTCCTGGGTATTGTAGCCGACACCGCCGTTGGCTGATCCGGAAGTTTTATCCGTTACATCAAAGGCGACGTCTATGTCGCCGTTGTTGTTGATGGGCGTGTAATTGATCTTGATTTCCGGCTCGAAGAAACCCAGGTTGTAGATGTTTTGCTGGGTGCGGACCACCTGGCGCTGGCGGAAATAATCCCCCGGCGCGATGTCCAGTTGGCGGCGCAGGACCTTGTCCTTGGTGCGCTGGTTGCCGTTGATGACGATCTGGCGGATCCTGGCGCGGGCGCCTTCGTTGACTTTCAGTTCGAGGTTCAGTTGGTCGCCGTTCTTTTGGGTGTCCTGTCCTATATCGGTGTAGATGTAACCCTCGT
The DNA here is from genome assembly GCA_029565595.1 of Candidatus Cloacimonadota bacterium. Lineage (GTDB taxonomy): Bacteria > Cloacimonadota > Cloacimonadia > Cloacimonadales > Cloacimonadaceae > Syntrophosphaera. The sequence goes on along the minus strand of JAKQNV010000054.1, from coordinate 8,985 downwards.
CGTAATACAGGGAATACACGAGCTGCAGTTGCTGGTCGAATTTCTCCTGGTCGAAAGGCTCTCCGGATTTGAGGGTGAACTTGCTGAGTATCGTTTCCGTGCTGAAATTCTCGTTGCCGCTTACGCTGATGTTGCCCAACCTGTATTTGATGCCTTCCCGGATGGTAATGACCAGTTCCAGACTGCGCGTTCCGGTCTGTTTCAATTCATAGGGCCCCACGATCACGTCGATGAAGCCGTTTTTCTTGTAATAATCGGTCAGGGCCACCAGATCCTTGTCGAACTTTTCCTGTTCGAAGCGTCCGGAACGCAAGATGTTCGCCGGTTTGGTCTTCATTCGCTTGAGCAGCTGCTTGTCGTCGAAATTCTCGTTGCCCACAAAGGTCACCGCGGACAGGGAAAGCCTTTCGCCTTCATCGACTTTGACCTTGACGATCACCTTTCCGTCCTGGGTGGGGATTTCCGAGACCTGCACCGTGGCGTTGCCAAAGCCCTTGCTGTGGTATTCATCGGTCAGTTTCTTTACCAGTTGCTGTTTCTGCGCGTCCGACCAGAAGCTTCCGGCGCGGATGGAGATAAGCTCATCCAGCCTCTGTTTGTTGATCACTTTAAGACCGTCGTACTCGATGAAGGACAGCACGGGATTTTCGGTGACCTCGATGAGCAGGTTGACGCCGTTTTTATAGGGTTCGGTGGACACCCGGATATCGGAAAACACGCCCATCTTGTATAGTTGCTTGATAGATTTAGCCACTTCCTCCGGATCGACCGGATCGCCGATGCGCAGGCTGATCGTGGATGTGATCAGTTCCGACGACACCGTTTTATTGCCGCTGACGCGGATCTCGTAGATCGTTTCGCCCGCGGCCAAAAGGCCGACTCCCAGGAAGGCCAGCAGCAGGCAGAATATCAGACGCTTGGTATAAACGGGCATTTTACCTCCACTCAAGGTTGCGGACTAAATCCGCCAACCTCTGGTTTTAGTAAAGTGTTTTTTTTGCACGCGCCTAGACAGGATGAAAAAGCGTCCTACCAGACTGCCGATTTCCCAATATTTTCAAATATGTGGAAACATAATTGCATGGTACTTTCATCAAGTAACTATGAAATTCTGGGATGTGAGCTTATGAACAAGAAGCCGATCCTTACGGCCTGTCTGGCACTTTGCCTCTGCTGGGGGCTTTCCGCCCTGGCCGACTTGCCTGAAAAGCCTTTCTCCAATGGATTCCACGCAGGAGACGAATGCCGGGCTGATTCCCTGACCGGCTTTGATGTCCAGCGCTACGAACTCTCTTTGGCCCTCAACGACCAGACCCATTTCATCAATGGCAACGTCCTGGCCACTGTGCTGGCGGAAGACGCGCTCACCTTGCTGCAATACAACCTTGTTGGCCTCACGGTCTCCAGCGTGCTGGTCAACGGCGCCACGGCGACTTACACCCATACCGGCGGGATCATCAACATCAGCCTCAACATCCCCGCGGGACAGACCTTTACCACGCAGGTCTTTTATTCCGGGACGCCTCAAATGTCCAACGACGGTTACCACATCGGGATGTTTTTCTCCGCGACCCACATCTACACTTTGTCCGATCCCTACGCCGCCAGGTATTGGTGGCCCTGTTACGATTATCCCTGGGACAAAGCCATCGTGGACTTGCATGTAACCGTCCGCAGCGATTGGAAAGCCGCCTGCAACGGCATCCGGACCGGGATCACGGACAATGGCGACGGCACTTCGACCACCCATTGGATCGGCCAGAATCCCATGACCACCTATCTCGTCTGCATCAATTGCGCCGCTTACATGGAGATCAACCAGATGTCGGGATCCGTTCCAATTCAGAGTTTCGTCTTCCCCAGCCAATACAACGCAGCTCTGGCTGCCTTTGCCAGCGTCCCGGATATGGTGGATTACTTTTCGCAGATCTTCGGGCCCTACCCCCTGGAGAAATACGGACAGGCCGTAGCCAGCATGAGCACTTACGGCGCCATGGAACACCAGACCATGACCACCATGAATCCCTATTATGTTTCCACCTCGCCAGACGCGCAGGAAACGATTTCCCACGAACTGGCGCACCAGTGGTTCGGCGACGCCGTTTCCTTCCTCACTTTCAAGGATGTCTGGCTTTCTGAGGGCTTTGCCACCTACGGCAACTATCTCTGGCTGGATAAAAGCGCCGGTTGGCCGTCAGCTGTTTCATACATGGGCTCAAGCGTGCACCAGTACTATATGAATTGGGAGGGCAACAATCCCCGTGTTATCTATGATCCGGATTTGATGGACTATTTTTCTCCGCCTTCCTATCAAAAAGCAGCTGCCGTGTTGCACATGCTGCGCCTGAAGATCGGCGACGCCAATTTCTTCCAACTGCTGCAGGATTGGACCGCCACTTATCAGGACGGAAACGCGATTACCTCAGAATTCCAGGCCCTGGCTGAGCAGATCAGCGGACAGGACCTCGAGCAATTCTTCCAGCAATGGATCTTCCACGCCGGGATTCCGGAGCTCAAATACAACGTCTGGACCTGCCCCCAGAGCCCTCATCCGTTGAAAATAATCGCCCGGACCCTATCCAACACCTCCACGCAGTTCCAGATCGAAGTCCCCTTCCGTTACGAATCCGGCAACATTATGGACTCGCTTTACGTGCACGCCGATCCCAATGGTGCGGTGAATCTCTTTTCACGCGTACCGGATAACGATTTCACGCTGATCCCCAACTACGACCACTGGACGCTGTTGCGCAACTCGACCGAACTGAAACCGGTCCTGACCCAATGCCTGCCTTCGGATTCCGCTGTGATGCTGGCCTGGGACGCTTTTACAGGCGACGGTCCGGTGCTTTACAACGTCTGCCGCCGGATCCAGGATTCCGGGGCAGCCTGGGCTGTGGTGAATCCCCAGCCTCTTTCCACGCTCAGCTACGTCGATACGACTGTCGAAAACAGCGGGTCCTACGAATATTGCGTCCGCGCGGTCGTTTCGGATGGCCAGCAGCTTTGGAGCAGCGGGATCTCCAACGTCATGACTGCGACCCCGGTGGCTTTCTATTTCGGCTCCGGCTTACTCGTTGTGGACGAAACCCGCGACGGAACGGGAGTCAGCATCAATCCCGATGACGCCCAGGTCGACGATTTTTACGCCTACGCGCTGTCCTTTATGGAATTCTCCACTTGGGACTGCGCCACCCAGGGAATGCCGCCACTCAACGTTTTGGGCAATTACCGCGTCGTGCTCTGGCACGCCGACGACCTCGCCCAAAACCTGCTTTCCGACTACCAAAACACCCTGGGGGGCTATCTCTTTGGAGGCGGAAAGGCCATCGTTTCCGGCTGGAAAACCGCTTCTGTGCTTTCCAGCGCCTTCTTGCAAAACTTCAGCGGCAACATCGGTCTCGTTTACGACAACCAGCCTTTATTCCTCGGCGCCGATTCCGATTTCTATCCGGAGATTCTGGTCGATCCGCTGAAAATCGTCACCGCCTGGAACGGCATGCTGCCCTACGTTTATACCTTCACCGGAGTCACCCAGCAGTTGTTTGTGGCGGAAATGGGGGCTGGCAGCGAGGGCAACGGCAATTGTGCCGCTTTCCGCTTCCACGACCCCACCCGCGGTTCGGATTTCATCCTCTTCGGCTTTCCGCTTTACTTCATGCAGGCTCAAGGAGTCAGCGACTTTCTGGGATCCATCATTCCGGAATTATTAGATCCATCTTCCGCCAGCGATCCTGCCGCGCCGCCAGTATTACCATCTCTCAGCGCGGCTCCGAATCCTTTTAGCGAAAGGACCCAGCTACGCTGTTACCTGCCAACCAAAAGCCCCGCCAGCGTCCGCATCTACAATCTCCGGGGCCAGCTGGTGCGCGAACTGGCTTTCGCTGCCAAAGCCATAGGAACTTTCAGTCTCGAATTCGATGGCCGGGATGCCTCCGGAAACGCCCTTCCCGCCGGGATCTATATCGCCAGGCTGGAAACCGGTGGTAAGGTCCTGACACGCAAACTCAGCCTCGTCAAATAGCCCTAGAGATCAGTGACGCTTAGCCGGCTTTCCTGGAGTTGATGCTCCTGCATCTTCTGACCAACTGTAGCGGAGGGATTTTTCATTGACAAAAAGCGGACGCGCCAAAGTTTGACCGGAGAGAAACAGTTTTATCAACGGAGGGTGGGACATTTTTCACGATTCCTGAAAGGGGGAGAGTCCCGTTCTGCGTTGATAAAATAAAATACGGGAGACCGCATGCGGACTTTTGACGCCATACTTCCCTACCTGAAAAAGACGTATGGCAAGATCATCTGGGGCATTGTGATGCTGATTTTGGTCGATTTGGTGCAATTGATCACGCCGCGCGTGATGCAGCACGCCATCGACAGCATCCAGGAACGCACGATCGGCAATACCGGCCTGATCTGGCTGGCCCTGCTGATCTTCGGTCTGGCGATCGCGGTGATGGTGCTGCGCTATTTCTGGCGCACGCTGATCATTGGAAACTCCCATCTGATCGAGCGCTACCTGCGGCAGGACTTTTACAACCACCTGCTGCGGTTGAGTCAGAACTTCTTCAATAGGAGTCACACCGGCGATCTGATGGCCTATGCCACAAACGACCTGAATGCCGTGCGGATGCTTTTGGGCATGGGTTTGATCGCGGCGATGGACATCGTGCTGATGACAGTAGCCTCCTTCAGTTTCATGGGCGCCATCAACTGGCGCTTGACCGGGCTGGCGGTGCTGCCGATGCCGATCCTGACCCTGACCATCAGCCATTTCGGTAAAAAGATGCACAAGAGTTTCTTCCGCGTTCAGACCAGTTTCGCCGCGCTTTCCGGCAGCATCCAGGAAAGCATTTCCGGGATCCGTGTCGTGAAGGCCTTCGTCCAGGAAAAACCTGAACTGGAAAAGGTGGACACGGTCTCGCTGGACTATGTGAACCAAAACATCTCCATGGCCAAGATCGCCGGCATCTTCCATCCCACGATGAGTTTCGTGATCAGCATCTCGATGATCATCACCCTCTTTTTCGGCGGCAGGGCGACCATCCGCGGCGACATCACCATTGGCGAGTTTGTGGCCTTTTTCCAATATCTGGGCATGCTGGTCTGGCCGATGATCGCGATCGGTTGGATCGTGGACATGTACCAGCGCGGTACCGCCTCGATGAAGCGCCTGAACGCGATCTTCGAACTTACGCCGGAGATCGGCGACAAGGACGCCGATCCCAATATCAAGGTCCTGAGCGGTGAAATCGAGATCCGCGATCTGCGCTTCCGGTATGGTAAAGACCTGCCCCTGATCTTCGACGGTATCAGTGCCGGCATCGAGGATGGCAAGACGCTCGCGGTCGTGGGCCCCACCGGCTGCGGTAAGACGACTTTGATCGAACTTCTGGTGCGCATCTACGAACCTCCGCGGGGCAGCATCCTGGTGGGCGGCCACGCCGTGCACAGGATCCCGCTCAACGTTTTGCGCCGGGACATGGTGCTCGTGCCACAGGACATCTTCCTCTTTTCGGATTCCATTTCCAACAACATCCGCCTTGGCAACCCCGAAACGCCGATCGAGCAGGTCAATGAGGCAGCCAGGCTGGCGCAGGTTTATGACGAGATCATGGAGTTTGAGCAAAAGTTCGACACAGTGGTCGGCGAACGCGGGATCACGCTTTCCGGAGGCCAAAAACAGCGCGTAGCCATCGCCAGGGCGTTGCTGACCAATCCGGAGATCCTGATTTTGGACGACGCGCTCTCCGCTGTGGACACGAAAACCGAGCGCTTCATCCTGGAAAACCTGATCCAGACGCGGAGCGGTAAGACGACCATCATCATCGCCCACCGCATTTCCTCCATCCAGCACGCCGACCGTATCCTCGTGCTCGGGGACGGATTGATCAAGGAAAGCGGCTCACACGAAGAACTGGTGGCGCTGGGCGGTCTTTACCATGACCTTTACGAAAAACAGCGCATCCGGGCACGCCTCGAAGGAGAGGAGATATGAACTTCGGCGGCGGCGGACCCGGTCGGGGCGGCTTCACAGAGGACGATCTCAAAGGGAAAGTTTACGACAAACGCCTTTACGGGCGGATGCTGAAGTACCTGAAGCCCTATCTGGCGGCGGTGATCGTATCGTTTTTAATCCTGATGGTCGTGGCAGCTGCGGAATTGGTCCAGCCTCTGATCCAGCGCAGCGCGATCGACGACATAATAGTATCCGACAAGGCGATCGCCGTATTCCCGCGCGAGGCCGATGTGGACGCTTTCCTGGCCAGATACAAGATCCTGAAACTCAAAAAATACGGCTACGGCGGCAGGTATTTCCTGGTCTTTCCGGCCGCGACGCTGAACCGCGTGAACAGAACCGAATCTGCGGCTATGGAAGCCCGTGGCGTCATGGGCGGCGGCAAGGTCTTTTTACTCGAGGATACGTCCGGCAACGTGGCCGTTCTGAATAAATACATCAGTGAGAACAAAACCCCCTCCGGCAGCAAACAAGGTCTGCAGGGCTGGTTCCGCATCGGGGGTGGGAAGATCGCCGTCTTGCGTGAAAATCTGAATCGCCTGCCGGGCACGGAAAGGATCCAGGTGCGCAGCAAGGCCGCGCATAATTTGATCTGGCTGGCGCTGGTTTACCTGGTCATCAGCCTGATCAGGCTTTTCGCGGGATATTTCCAGAGCGTGATCACCACGACCTTCTCCCAAAAGGCGATGAACGATCTGCGGCACGATGTGTTTGCCCATCTGCAGTGCATGCCGGTGAAATATTTCGACCAGAATCCGGTCGGGCGGCTCGTAACGCGCGTTACCAACGACATCCGCGCCATCGACGAAATGCTGGCCTCGGGCGTGATCACACTCTTCCAGGATGTGATCCTCATCGTGGCGATCGTGGCGCTGATGCTGGTCCTGGATTGGCGCCTGGCGCTGGTCAGTTTCACCGTGCTGCCTTTCGTGATCTGGGTCATCCGTGAATACCGCAAACGCACGCGCGTCATCTACCGCGAAGTGCGGAAGTTTCTTGCCGCGCTGAACGCCACGCTGGCAGAACACATCAGCGGGCAGAAGATCATTCAGCTTTTCAACCAGTATTTCCACAAACGGCAGGAATTCTCGGACATCAACCAGAAGTATTATGAGACCTCGATCAAGCAGATGAAGCTGTTTGCCTTCTTCCGGCCGATCATCCACGTCAGTTCGCAGTTCGCAGTGGCGCTGATAATCTGGTACGGCGGCGGGCAGATCCTGCGCAACGCGATCACGATCGGCCTGCTGATGGCCTTCACGCAATACATTTCCAAACTCTTTGAGCCGATCAACGACTTTTCCGAAAAGTTCAACGTCCTGCAAGGAGCGCTGGCCGGAGCGGAGCGCATCTTTGACCTCATGGACCAGCAGCCTGAGGACTACCGCGGCGCGTTGAAATCCGGGCTGAAACTGCAGGGCGAAATCGAATTCGACCACATCTGGCTTGCCTACAACACCGACGAATGGGTGCTCAAGGACGTCAGTTTCAAGATCAAGCCGGGCGAGAAGATCGCCCTTGTAGGCCACACCGGCAGCGGCAAAACCTCGATCGTAAACCTCATTCTGGGAATGTATCCCTTCCAGAAAGGCAGCATCCTTCTAGACGGAAGACAACTGGACCAGTATGCGCTGGAGGACTTGCGCGCCAACGTCGGCATCGTGCAGCAGGATGTGTTCATCTTCAGCGGCAACATCAAGGAAAACATCGCCTTGAACAACACCACGCTGACGGACGAGCAGATCGTGCAGGTCTCCCAATACGTGAACGCGGACAAATTCATCAGCCAGCTGCCCCAGAAATACAACGAACCCGTGATGGAACGCGGCGCTACGCTTTCCACCGGACAGCGGCAGCTGATCGCCTTCGCGCGGGTCCTGGCCTACGATCCCTCCATTTTTATCCTTGACGAGGCGACCTCCAATATCGACACCGAGACCGAGATCCTCATCCAGGACGCCCTGGCCAAGATCATGCGCAACCGCACTTCGATCATCATCGCCCACCGGCTTTCCACGATCCAGCATGCCGACCGCATCATAGTCCTGCACAAGGGCCAGATCGTGGAGGAGGGCACGCACTTTGACCTGCTGGACAAAAAAGGCCTTTACTACGACCTTTACAGACTGCAATACACCTGATGCCGCTGCGGCTGGATAAAGAAGGCGCGCTCTGGCACAAATCTTGCATTATAAGATAACGCTGAAAAAACTGATTGACAAAATCAGGCGATCAAAGCGAACAGAAAACAAACTATTAGCTCTTGATTCATAAGGAGGATCAATGAAAAAACAATGGTTGATCATACTTGCCCTGGCCCTCGTCACGGCCGTCTTTGCAAGCGGCTCGCGCTACGAAGTGGTGGCATGGCAGGAAACCTTCGAAACCGGCGCCACGGGCTGGACGCACTATGACGGTGCGCAAAGCCCCAACAACTGGCATATCTACGCCTACGGCGGCGCCCAAGGTAACGTCTGGTGGATGGGCGATCCCGCCCTGGCCTCCGGAACCAATATCGGCGGTTATTACGACCACCAGTACCTGGTTTTGGACACACCGGCCAGCACGATCACTGCCGCCAACACCAACCTCAGCTTCAAAATGGCCGTGGCAGTGGAAACGCCTGGCGTCTCCGCTCCCTACAACGGCTGGGATTCCTTCAACATCCGCATCTCAACCGATAACGGCGCCACCTGGACCGTGATCGCGACCCCCAATCCGGTGTATGACTTCACTTCTTCCTACGCGTTCGGCTTCGAACACGGTGAAGGCGTGAACGTCCCCGCCTGGGGCGGCTCGCATCCCGCTTGGACCAATGTCACTGCCAACCTCAGCGCCTACGTCGGCCAGAGCGTCAAGATCCGTTTCGCCTTCGCGTCCGACCCGGCCTATTCGACCGGCGACCAACTCAATCTCTTCGGCGCGATGGTCGATGACATCGCCTTTGGCAGCTACACCAACAACGGCAC
>JAKQNV010000052.1 GCA_029565595.1 Candidatus Cloacimonadota bacterium | reverse complement strand
ACCGAGCTGCTGCTGCTCAAGCGGGAGAACGAAAAACTCCGCAAGATGCTGGAAAACTCAATGCTCAAGGAACTGACCTATGAGTCCCTGCTCGAGGAAATCGAGGAAGAATACGGCATTGAGGCAAAAAAAAACTTAAGTTCAAAGCTGTTAAAAGAGTCCAGGGAAAGGCTGAAGAACTTACTGGACGACCCAACATCGCGTTAGCCTGTGAGACCTTGAAGGTTTCCCGCCAGGGATTCTACAGGCATGAGTCGCGTGAAGACCTCAAACAGGAAGAAGATGAACGAATCCTCTCAGCCGTACGGCGGATCAGAGCTGTGCTGGAGACCGTCGGAGTGAGAAAACTCCAGGTCATGTTGAAAACGCTGCCGGAGTTTTCCGGCTGCCAAATCAGCCGGGACAGATTGTTCGATCTGTTGCGGAAGCGTGGCCTGTTGAGTAAACTCCACGGCCGCTACTGCGTCACATCGGTATCGCCGGAGTTGCGGAAGTTCTGGCCTAATATGCTGAAAGACATCCAGATAACCCGTCCCAACCAGGTCTGGGTCTCTGATATCACCTATGTACTCGTTGGCTCCGAGTTTTACTTCCTGTCTTTAGTCACGGACGCCTACAGCCGCAAGATCCTGGGCTACAACCTGTCCCGGCGGATGTTCGCGGAAGACGTGCTGAAAGCGTTTCAGTATGCTTGGACCAAGTATCAGCCCGGACCCGGGCTGATCCACCACTCCGACAAGGGATCCCAGTATGCCAGCGCCCTGTACACAGGTTGGCTGGCCGGGCGCGGCGTCCAAATCAGTATGACCGGTCCCGGCCGCTGCTTTGACAATCCCATCGCCGAAAGGGTCAATGGCATCCTGAAAGACGAGTTCGGTTTAAGAAGATTGCTCAAAGACTACAAAACCGCCCTCAAACTGGTCAGGGATTCCATCAAACTCTATAATGGCCTGCGCCTCCACAAATCCTTGAACTACAAGACTCCGGACTCGGTATACCATCGCTTGGAATCCCGAGATGCGGCCTGAGCAATGACCATGATAACCCTCAACCTCCAACGATCCAGGCAACAGACCAACTCATCGATAAATGCCGCCTCCGATGACTGCGGCGGTAGGTCCGAAAGCCTGGACAGGCATGTATGTAGGGGCTGTTTGGCTGAACAACAAAAAGGAGTGTCAACTATAGCAGGACTTGACAACGAGAATGGAGCCAGAAAAGGCGTAGGACACTATATCTTGCTGGCAGGCATTAAAATAGATTGCTCTATTCTCGTTGTAAACAGCTTTGAATATGATATCCTGTCTGGGCTAAACCACAGGGCTGCGATTCACCTGTATCGTTAAGTACAATTCTATTGCCGCACCAGCTTCGTTCCCTCTCCCCATACGCAATCGGCGCCTTTGAGGTTGACCTTTCCGCCATTTCGCACTTTTATTCTGACATGATCCGCAAAAGTAACTTTGCCTTTTGCGGTCAGAGACGCCCCGTCAGCGACCGTAATATCACGCAAAACTAATGTGTCGCTCGCGGAACCGAGCGTTACTCTGGCGCCTTCTCGGAGCAGGATTTCTTCGCCCAGAACCGATTTGCCGTTGAGTTTGTAGGATGATTCCAGCAGATTGGGCAGCGTGGCGACGAATTCCAGCAATTTGCCATCGCCGGGTCCAATTGGCACGTCGAAACCAGTTCCGTCGTATTGGTAGAGGATCTTGTCGTAGCTGTCCCAGAGGCCGGGGAATTTACCCAGTTTTTTCAGAATATCCGCGTTGGGAACGATCCGCACGGTTTGTGGCGCCGCAGGTAGGCAAACCTTGTCCAATTCAGAGTTAGGAACTTTCAGCAGTTCGTCCGATGCCTCGGTTGCGAGGCCGGTTATGGGAAGAATGTATTCCGTCCGCCGGTTGACCAGCATCAGCGCCGGAGCGCCGTTTTTCTGGTTAAAAAGGCCGCACTGCACATATCCGTCGTAGAGGTCTATGCCGTTTTCAGTCAAAGATTGGGGACGTACGTAGAGAGAGTCCAAGCCAGCCGAGGCCAGCATTTTGGGATTGCGGTAGCCGCTTGTGAGCGCGGCGTCGGCATCCAGCCACTTCAACTGTTTCAGTTGTTTAGCGTAGGCCAGAATCTTGCTGTTGGCCTCTTTTATCCCTTCCCAATTGCCGTTGACGTCAAGATCCACCTTGCCTCCGGACTCCCTGACGTTGATCGGTGAAAAATCCTGCTTGGCCTGCTTGGTCACCAGGGGATCGGTAACGACATCATAGAGTTTGAAACTCAGAATGCCGGATGCGCCGTAGCAAAGCGGTAAAAGTTGCAGGCATTTTTGCATGTAGCGCGGCGGACGCAGCGTGCCCCAGCGCTCTTCGCCGTAAACCCAGATACCATAGGTTTGCGTGGCTGGAATGAACTGAGTTCCGCGCTTTTCGCAGAGTGTTTTGTACTTTTTGTAGTATTGCAGCAGATCCGTATCGAGGGTCTTTTGCACACCGCGCGAGACTTCCGGTTTATTCCAACGCATCGATCCGAAAAGCGGATAGATGTCGAACATCAGTATTTCGGGTTTGGCGGTGTCGTCAAACAGGGAGATCAGATTGAAATAATCGCCGTTTTCTTTGAGAACGTTGCGCCGGTAAAGCCAGGAGCAGGACATCAGGCCTTTTACCGACGGGGCGAGTTTATCTAGATCGTCCAGCAGCCCATGCTCGATGAGATTGTAGGCGGAAAATTGGCCGGGCGTGGGTTCGTCGGTCAAAAAGAGGTAGCTGATGTTGTTGTATGCCTCGGAAAGGGTTTTGACGCGGGCTCGCACGGAATCCCGCAGCGCCTCATTGAATCGCAATCCGCGGTGCATCGTATCCTCAAACTCCAGATAATCCAGCTCCAGCGAGCCGCGTCCTTCCCAAAAGAGCCGCGGATTCAGGCTCAGCAGACTATAACGCCAGCCTTTGGTCGGATCGATAAGTCCGGTGTCGTATAGATCTTTGATAGGGATACAGAGCGTCAATTCGCGGTGGGGCCAGCATTTTTGGCCCCAGGAGTCTTTTTTCACGATCGGCAGGGAGTTGTAGCCCTGGACCGTGAGCACCGATGTTTCCTGCTTTTTTCCGGTCAGGGAGAAAATGTGACTGACCGGCTGGACCCGGCTGGCCGACTCGTCCGGATTCCCTTCAAAGGAAACGGAAAACAGCGGCGCTGCCGGCTCGGAAGGGATCTTTCTGCAATTGAAGGCCAGGGTGACAAAGAGGGTGTCGTTGGCGCAGGGATTGGCCGCGAAATCGTCCTTGGAACCGCTTCCGTAAGCCCGCTGTACGAATCTGAATTCCGGTCCGATGTCGTATCTGACGCCGACTGGACTGGCCGCGCTGGGCCAGCGGAATTCCATCCGATTTAATGCAAAGCCTTTCTGGCCGTCGCTCAGGACGCGCAGCCAGCCGCCGGAAGCCGCTTTCAGAGACACAGCTTTTCCGGTGCGTCCGGAATGGATGTAGAAAAAGCGATCCGCATTGCGGTTCAGCGTCGAACTGGAATCGTATTCCGCTTCGAAACGCCAGTAATTTCCCATGGAAAGGGCTTCCGTGCCGTATTGCGGATTGGATCTTCCTTCCAGCCACACCTTGTCGGTAAGGATGGCGTCGATGCCCTGTTTGTCGAAGCTGTTGAGCAGCTGTTTGATCTGCGCGGGGCTGGAGCCGTCCAAAATCTCGCAGACCGTGGCGTTGAATCCGGCTTCCCGCATTCTGGCCGCCAGCGAATCAACCCGGGGCAGGAAATTGCTCGTGGCCCTCAGATAGGAGAAATTCCCCAGGATAAAGTCATCGGTGTATTTGGCCGGCGCGCTCACGCAGAGCAGGACCGCCGCCACGGCCAGGATAAATTTGATGCGACCTTGCATGCTTGACTCCCTGTGTCGTATTGCTTCCCTGTTAAGCAAAGCGCCGCGAGGGCGACAAGGTGTCAAGCCTTTTGTCGGGACGACTGCTGTTTCAGGATTAGGATCAGAACGTATCTATCGCCGTCACATAATAGAAACCACGAGCTGAAACCGCAGCTCCGGCGTGAGTGTACTCTGTGGCAGTCAGCCCTGATTGCAGCAGGCTGAAGCCAGTCTCCGCATTTTGCGAGTAATAAACCGAATAGGAATCGGCGCCGGGCACAGCGTCCCAACTCAGCAGCATGTTCGGGCCGACCGCGCTGAGTGAGAAATACACTGGCGCGCGCGGTTTGGCGTCCGGGCTCACGAAAAAGCGCCAGGTGGGGCTGAAAGTCTCGTTGCCGGTCAGGTCGGTGGCCTTCACTTTCCAGAAATACAGGCCTCCTGGCGCGCAAAATCCCGAATAGATGAAAGTGTCGGATGTGGTCAGGATCTCCGGCGTGTCGAAGCCTGCCGTGTCATCCATATAAATCGTGTAAGAGACAATGTCGCCCTGATCAGGATCGACCGCCGTTTCCCAGGCCAGCAGATTGCTGGTGAACATCACCACTTCGTTGTAGTCTGGGGAGAGCGGATCGAAGGGCAGCGGCGCTTCCGGAACGGCGGTGTCGAAATAGAAATAATTTTCGTAACTTAGCGTAGTCTGCAATTGAGTGTCAGTAGCCTTCACACGCCAGTAATAGCGGGTGTCGTCAGTCAAGACAGCTGCGGGAACGTGATAGACCGATGCCGAAATTCCGGAAACCGTGATGAGTCCTGTGGTGAAGCCCGAATTGCGGGCAATTTCCAGAGTGTAGGTGACCGTGTCGCCGGGAGTGGGATCGATGGCTTCCTCCCAATCCAGAATGGGCGTAAGGGTTTCCACGACGCTGCCCGAGGCCGGAGCCAGCAAATGGAAACGGGCCGGGGCGTCGCCGATGTTTGTCGTGCGCCAGGGCGTGAAATCAACGTAGTTGGAAACGCTATCGCCCTGCCCGGATGGATTCGCTGTCGTGTGATATGGCCCGGAGTCATGGCCCCACCAGTTGTATTCGGCATTCACGGTCACGGAGGAAGTGATATTTTGAACGCCGTAACCGGTGTTTCCATCAATGCAGTTGGCATTGGCCAGCGAGCCGCCGATGACCGGATTGGCGCTGATGGAGCAGTAAATTCCGGTTGCGTTGTCCAGGATGTAATTCCTGATGATGCTGGCGGTGGAGTTTGACCCGTTCAGTTTTATCCCGTATGTGCCGTAGCGGATTACGCAGCTTTCGATGGCCGGCAGCGCAGAGTCGTCCACCCAGATATTGCCATTGCTGCCCGCGTATTCGACCACGCAGTCACGGATGTAGGAACTTGTCAGGAAGAAATGCTCCATCTTCAAGCCGTCCCAACCGCCGGTGATTCCGCTCAGCGCGCTGAATTTGGCGCCGTCGGCCTGGATGCCGCCCTGGTAGGAAGGACTTGAACCGTAGCCGACAGTCAGCCCGACATCGCTCTGAAACAGCAGTACCAATCCTGAATTGATCTTCAGAATCGGAAAAGCCGTTCCGTAAACGTAGATGTCGGAAGTGACTTCGACCGGTACGCTGGGATTGTCCCAAGTGAGATTTTGAGTCAGAATGCCGCCGCTGATCAGGATGCGGTTGGGATTGTTGCCGCTGAAGTAGTTGCCCACGCCGCTGACGACATCAAATCCGGCCGCGGTGGTTTTAATCGGATAGCCGCCATTATTGATAAAGGAGCAGTTGTTCACAATCGGCCGTCCGGTGCTGCTGGTGGCGATTCCTCCCGCGGGATTGTTTGTGAACAGGCAGGATTCGAAGATGGGAGAACTTCCTATCACATAGACCGCGCAATTTTGGGTGGGATGGCGCAAATACTGGAAAGTGCAGTCGGTGAAAACGCATTGTTCGCTAACCACGAAACCGTCAAAGTAAAGTCCGCTGGGCACGGCGCTGCCGTCGCTTCTGGTGAATGTCACGGATTCCGCTGACAGCGAGCCTTGATACAAGGGCGAAGAAGGATAACCGATGCTGATACCAGCACCATTGGGCAGCATGATCACCGTACCGGGCATGATTTGGATGTGCGGAAACGGCGTCACGCTATAAATATTCAGATCGTTTGTGATGTAATACGGCACTCCCGGATCGCGCCAGATCCCGCTGGTATTGATGATCTCGGCCCGGACTTCGACGCGGTCGATTGCGTTGCCGGTAAAATCGTTCCCCTCTCCCAAAACGCGGACCGAATTCGCGGTCAGCGAAAGCGGGTAGGAGCCACATCCCGAGATGAAATTTCCGGAAAGTGACGCCAGGCTTATATCGGAAAAATAGACTCCTGTGGCGAGGCAGTTGGTGATCGTGCAGCCGGTAACGGTGCTGGCCGGAGTGGAGATTTGCAGACCGGGGTTGTTACCATAGCCAGCGTCTCTGATCGTGCAGCCGGAAAGGATGTTCGGACCTCCGTAACGGTTGAAGATCAAGCCTCCCCAATAACCCGGCGTCGCAGCTTCGCCGCGAAAGGTAACTCCGGTGGCCTGCAAAATCGCGCCGTAAGAGGCGGAAGAGGTGTAGCCAACCGAAAAACTCACACCGGAGTTGAATTCCAGCACCGTGCCGTAGGGAATCACAAGCGTGGGGAAAGTAACGCTGTAATAAGTGATGTTGACGCTTACATAGATCGGGATGCCTTGCACGGTCCAGGCTGAGCTGGAGGAGATCAGCCCGCCCAGACAGTAGATGCGGTTGTCCGAATTGGCCAGATATTGGTTGCCGGCGCCCAGATTGCCCAAGTCCCGGGCATAAATTGAGATGGTTCCGGCGCAATGGCTGATCGTGCTGCCGCTGAGGCTGAAAGCCGCTCCGCTGGAACATTTGAGGGCATAGTCGTCGATATATTCGAAAAGGCAGTTTTGGATCGTGACCGGATTGTTGTTGTGCAGCCAGATCCCCCCCGCGGAAGTGCTGCTCACATTGCGGACAGTGCAATTGGCCAGCAGTGAGGCCTCCGTGTAATTCTGAAAATCGATGCCGTCCCAACCCGCGGCTGGATCGACCGCTCCGAAGGTCACACCGTTGGCATTGATCGAACCGGCGTAGGTGGGAGAGCTGGTGTAACCTACGTCAAGCGTTTTGCCAGCCCGGAAGAGGATCTGGACACCGCTGGAGAGAAGAAGCTGGTTTGTCCCGTTGCCGCGGACGATCAGGCTGTTTTCAGCTTCGAAGGGAATTCCCTGGTTCAGCCAGAGATCACCGGCTTGGATGTTGACAGAACGCAGCAAGATCCGGTTCGGGTTGTTTCCGCTGAAAGAATTTCCGGCGAGGATCCACTCCACCTGATTGGCGTTCCAGTAAAGCGGATAACTGGCATTGTTGAGAAAACTGCAGTTTTCCACGACCGCGCTGGAGGTGTTGCTGGTATGCCAGATCGCGCAAGTTCCGGAATAACGGAAAGTACAGTGGTTAAATTCCGGATTGCCGCCGTTGACGTCGATGATCCCTTTTCCCAGCGCGACTTCGCCGCCATATTCAAAAATCGCGTAGTTGAACTCCGCATGGTCGAGGCTGCTGTTGGCGGAACGGATGCATTCCCAAAATCCTGGTGTGGGAGTGGCCGTATTGGCAGTGAAGAGAACTGGATTGGCCGCGGTTCCGTTCACTATGATGCCGCCTGGGGAAGTGCTGCCGATCTGCAAAGAAGATCCCGAATTGAATTTGATCTGCACACCAGCTTCGACGGTCACTACCGGCTCTGAGCCGCCGTAAATGATCAGGTCGCCGTTGATGATGTAGGGCGAGCCGGCCAGAGTCCAGGTTTGGGAAGACGTGATATTGGAATTGACGAGCGTTTCCGCAGCCACCGATATGCAGAAAAGCAGACCTATAAACACAGAGAAAATAATCTTCATGTCGGTCTCCTTGAATGACGGGTGCGATAAATACTCCTTGAATTGGTAACATCCGCTTAGGTGATTTTACTTTTTGAAAACCTAAAATCCATGTCAAGAATTTTCTCTGTCCTCTCTTGCGATCAATACGGGATCAATACGGGATCACTACGGATTTCACCCGTATTGATCCCGTATTGATCCCGTAATGATAGGCAGGGCCATGCAGGATTTTGCTTTGCTGAAAGGCTTTTGCGGCTGAGCTGGGAACAGCGTGGTTTTATTAAATCATTGACAAAAGGCGCAGCCGGCGAATCTGGAGATTTGTCAGCTTTCACCGTCCCGAGAGGCGGAAAAGCAATCTAATGAATTGAATGTCAAGGAAATACAATGAAACAGGATCATATCCGCAACTTCTGCATCATCGCGCATATAGACCACGGCAAATCGACGCTGGCTGACCGCTTTCTGGAAGCCACGCACGTGGTGGGCAAAGTTGACATGGCGCAAGTCCTGGACACGATGGACCTGGAACGCGAAAAAGGCATCACGATCAAAAGCCACGCCATCCGCATGGTCCATAAATACAAAGGCGAAGATTACGTTTTGAACCTGATCGACACGCCCGGACACGTGGATTTTTCCTACGAGGTTTCCCGCGCGCTGGCTTCCTGCGAAGGCGCCATTCTGCTGGTCGACGCTTCCCAGGGCATCGAGGCGCAAACCATGAGCAACCTCTATCTCGCGCTGGAAAACGATTTGGAACTGCTGCCGGCTTTGAATAAGATCGATCTGCCCAAAGCCGATGTCGAAGGCACGGAACACGATATGTGCGAAATTTTAGGCTGCCTACCCCAGGATATTTTACGCGTGAGTGCCAAGGAAGGCAGCGGGGTCATCGAACTGCTGGATGCCGTCGTGGAACGGCTTCCCAGCCCAAAAGGCGATGCAGATGCGCCGCCGAAAGCCCTGATTTTTGATTCCTATTTCGACATGTACCGCGGTGTAGTCGTTTTGGTCCGTATGTTCGAAGGCACGCTGCGCAAGGGCGACCGCATCCGGCTCTTTTCCACAAATCGCGAATACGACATCGAAGAAATCGGTTACCTGGGACTGAAATTTTCCGCCCAGACCGAGCTGACAGCAGGCGAAGCTGGCTATATCATCGCCAACATCAAAGAGGTCGCGGACGCCCGCGTCGGCGA
>JAKQNV010000048.1 GCA_029565595.1 Candidatus Cloacimonadota bacterium | reverse complement strand
CCACGTAGAGCATCGAGCCTTCGCGGGTGACCTTGTCGCCAATGAGCAGGTTGGTAAAGTAGATCCTGCCCGGATAGGCCAATGTGTCAACGGAAGTGACCGTGTTGGAAGGCTCCTGGCTGCAGATGTAGATCTGGTTTCCGCCCAGGACGTTGATGTCCTCGATGCGGGCCGCGGAGAGAAAAACCGCTTCCAGCCGCGGCTGCCAGGGATTGAAGAGCGAATGGATCCAGATGTAGTTCTGGCTTCGCAGAATCGCCTGGTCTTCGCTGCAATCGACGCTGATCGGCTGGATGTTCTTCATATGCACCAAAAGATGCGGGATCCTGTCGTCGACAGCGCCCAGACCTACCGCCAGCAGTAGTAACAGGGCCGCAAGAGCGTTCTTCATCACTCACCCCCTTTAATGTAAAATTCCATAGGATTCATCAATATATACACGCGCAAACGCGGAGTACTGCGTCAATGGATAAGTTGCTTGACAATGTCTGTGGATCTGATGCCTTCCGCCTCGGCCGCGAAAGAAACCAGGACGCGGTGCGTGAGAACCGGCAGTGCCACCGCACGCACGTCCTCCTCGGAAGGCGTCAAACGCCCGTCCAAAGCGGCGCGGGCTTTGGCGGCCAAAACCAGATACTGGCTGGCGCGGGGACCGGCGCCCCAATTGATCCACTTATGTATTTCCGCTTTGGCGCCGGGATCGCCGGGACGCGTGCTGCGTGCGAGTTTGACCGCGAATTCAAGCACGTGGTCGGAAAGCGGCATATTGCGGATGGCGTTTTGAAATTCGATGATCCTCTGCGCGGAAAGCAGGGCCTTAGGTTCCTCGGAGATAGCTCCGGTGGTCGTTTGCACGATCTTCAATTCGTCACCGTACTCCGGATAATCGATGAAAATGTAGAGCATGAAGCGGTCCAATTGCGCTTCCGGCAAGGGATAGGTGCCTTCCTGCTCGATCGGGTTCTGTGTGGCCATCACTATGAAGGGCAGATCCAGCGGCCGCGTCGTATTTCCACTGCTGACGTGGTATTCCTGCATCGCCTGCAGCAGCGCAGCCTGGGTTTTTGGCGGAGTGCGGTTGATCTCGTCGGCCAGGATGATATTGGCAAAGATCGGGCCTTTGATGTACTGGAATTTTCGCTCCTCGCCGCCGCTGGCGGAAACGAGGATATCGCTGCCCGTGATGTCTGAAGGCATGAGATCCGGGGTAAACTGGATGCGCCCGAAACTCAGGTTCAGGGCTTTGGCGATGGTGGAGATCAGGAGAGTTTTGGCCAGTCCGGGAACGCCTTCGATCAGCATGTGGCCATTGGCGAAAAGCCCGGTCAGGACTTTGTCCACAACCTCGTTTTGACCGACGATGCTCTTGCGGATCTGAGCCAGCAAATCCTGTTTTACTTCCTTCAGTTCTCCTATGAGCCTGATCATCTCTTCACTGTTCATATATCTTGTCTCCATGGAATATCGGTTTCAACACCTGGCGTCCGCTTAAAATTATTGCCAGCAGGCCGAGGATGCCGATCAAACACGCCGTTAATACGTGCGCAAAAGCCATGATTGCCGAAGCATCCTGTCTTGTCAATGCAAATCCGATGGAAAAGATGATGATCATCATCCATTCGTTGCTTCCCAATTGCGCTGGTGGCTGCGGAAGAGCATAGGAAAGGTTGATCAGCGTGTAGCCGAACAGCACTTTCATAAAGGGATAAGCGATCCCGAATGCGCGGAATATCAGCCAGAAATAGAATCCGTCCAGGCAGACGCCCAGCGCGGTCAGGACCACTGCGTAGGCCAGACTGCTCCAATGGTGTTCGAAGATGTTCAAGCCCTGTATGAAAATCTCAATATAGGAATTGATCTTGTCCCTCAAGCGCTGCGGCAGCCAGGAAAAAAAGAACTGCATAACCCTCACGACACCGCCCTTGCTCCGTGCCGATAGGACAATGATCGCCAGCGACAGCAAAAAAACCAGTCCCAGCAAGGCCAGCAGGACCGTCAAGCCGGTCGAGACCTGCAGGGCGAGCAACGGCAGCATGATGAGTATAAAAAAGATACCCAGCGTATCGAATGTCTTGTCGATGAAGATGGTGGGCAGCACGTTGAGCATCGGCACGCCGTGGTTGCGCTTGACGAACCAGGCTTTCACAACCTCGCCCAGCCGTACCGGGATCATGTAATTGACCCAGTTACCGCCCATACTGTAGAGCCAGGTCCGATACAGCGACAGCGCTACCTGCCGCTTCAGCAGAATGTTCCAGCGCCAGCTGCGGACGAAATAAGCGCTCAGATAGACCAACGAAGCCCAGATGACAAGATTGGCGTTTATGGTTTTGATCCGGGCCAGGAGTTCGCCAATGTCTATAGACCGCGCCCAAAGCAGGATCAGGACGATGCCGGCTGCCAGTCCGAGGATCAGAGAAACAGCGCGCTTGCGGGGCATGGGTTTTTTTCCGAGTCAGTCAAGAAACTTACTGCAAAGGCAGCAGCTTTGTCCTCACTGCCCAACCCGTTGGAATTCCATATAAAAATGGTGTGCCCAGATCTTCTTGAACGAGACGGGAACTGACTTCTCGAACCTCTGCAGTTTCCGCATCCGCCCGGCAAAATCTGGATCCTTCCCGTTGTAATAGTCCAGGATGCTGACCGTCTTCTGGCCGGAATCGCTTTTCACAGCGGGTTCTTGGGATTGAGGCAGAAAGGGAAGCCACTTGCGCAGCAGATCTTCCTTGGTCATTCCGATATCCGGCCAGGGCGGGCAGTCGAAGTACCCGGAACGGCACAGTTTCCAATCTTTCCGGGACAGGATGCTGATGATTGAAGGCCCGTCGATGTGGCCAACTTTCAAATCCGGATATTTTTCCGGGCTATAATCCCTGAACTGCAGCCTGTAGCCGAGCCCGGTCCGATTGGGAACACTGAGGAAAATCACTTTTTTCGTGACCCGCGACAACTCGCCCAAAAACACCGTCAGATCGGGAACGAACCACAACGCGGAAAAGGAAAAACTCATATCGAAGGCCTGGTCTGCATAATCCAAACACCGAAAATCCGGGTTCAAGACCGCGTTCACCGGTCTATAAAGATCGTGCCAGGTTTCTTCGATCAAGCGCAGCCGCTGCGGATCGTTGTCCTCAAGCGCCACCGCGATGCCGTTATCTGCCAGGGCCAGCAGGTTGATCCCACTAATCCCGGTAAAGCCGAAGGACGGGCTTTCCAGGACATTCTCCACTCCGTTGCGCTGGGCCGTTTCTTCCAGTAGGTCGTTCAGGACGATCCTTTCATAGGAGGAGCCCATGCCCTCATGGGGATTGGAAAAGTATTTGGCCCAGTCGTTAATTATGGGAATTGCCACTACTTGCCCCGATAATCGTCGATCGTGACCTGAAACGCCGGAATGGTGAATGTTTCCGGCAAACCCATCATTTGATAGGTGTCCGCCACGTAATAGAACCAGGACCGCGAGATCAGTTGAAAGCGGCTGACCCAAAGCTCATTCTTGAGCAATTTGGCCAGCGCTTCGCCCCAGCGGAAAAAGATTTGGTCCAGTTTGAGCAAGGTGCAGTAGTTTTTGCCCTGTAGTTGCCGCGAGATGAAATTGGACAGATCCTGCAGCTGGACCGGTTCACGGTCCGCTACGTTCAGAGCCAGACCGGAGGGAAATCCGTTTTTCAGCAACCAGAGGAAGGCGCCGGTGATCGTGTCGATGTGGCAGAGATGGATCCAGATGCGTTTGTTAATGATGGGAAAGCGGCCCTTGTCGACCATTTTTACGAGTTGGTAGGGAAAGCCGAAATCCCCGCGGCCGTAAGTGATGGAAGGCCTTACAATCGCCGCCTGCAGGCCTTTGATGACTGCCTGGTTGATATATTTCTCGCACTCGATCTTCGTGTAGTGGTAAAGGTTGTCGGGATTCCGTTCCGTCTCGTTGGTGGCGGGAAGTTCCTCCGGAATGGCTCCGAAAACACCCACCGACGAGCAGAACAGCAGTTTCGCGCCGCTGGACAGGCAGTATTCAGCCAATTGCTGCGTGCAACCGAGATTGGCCCGCAAATATGCTTCCCGAGAAAATTTCCTTCCGCCCCGCAACGCCCCGATATGCACCACCCAATCGAATTTATTCGCCGCCAGGTATTTCTTCAGCCCTTCCAGGTCGGCCAGATCGAGTTTGACGATCTCCAACTCCGTGCTGAAGGCCGCGTAGCGTTCCTCGATCGTTCCCGGTCTGATCAGCGCCGTGATCTGATAGCCGAGTTTATCGGCCAGAATGGCCTTCAGGACGGATTTCCCGATCAAACCCGTAACACCGGTGATCAGCAGGCGCATTTAGCTGAATAGCCTGTCCCAAAGGCTGGATTTACTGCGGTGGTTATGGGAATGCGAGTGTGAGTGCGAGTGTTGGATATAAACGTATTTATGCGGGATTGCCTTGTTCTCCAGGATCATCTGGGGAAAATCCTGCGTAAGCAGTTCGACGGTTTGGCCATCCAGATCCTCCTGCAGCAGTTCAGTTGCCTGGAAATACGATCCGTAGGGCGCGCGGCCGTGGTCGTCGGATCCCAGCAAGTGCGCCCAGCCGTTGCGGACCAGCACCCAGGCAGTCTGACGAACTTTTTCGCCGTAAAGGCCCAACAGGCTTCCGGAATTGACCTGCAGGTAAATATCCTGGTCGATGAGATCCCTGGCGCGGGTGATCTTCTTCATAATGCTCACGTAGCGCTCGGCATGGGCCAAAATAGGCTTGTAACCTTTGCGCAGCAAGGGAAAGACGTTATAATAGAAATCCGGCGGCAGCCCGTTCAGATCCGATTCCAGCAGGACATATTTGGATTTCCCTAGCGTCAGGTTCGAGTGTTCGACCTCCTCCGCGCTTTTGGGATGTAAATAGATCTCAAACCCCTGCTCCAAGCTGATGGCGATGTTGTTTTCCCTAGCCAGTTCGCGCATGCGGGCCAGCTTGGCGTCGTATTCAGAACGGTCGTAGTCATAGACGCCCTGCATGTAATGCGCGGTCAAAAATGCGTGAGTAATGCCCCCCATGGCCATGATCCGCATCTGCTCGACAGACTTCTGCTCGGATTGCGAGCCGTCGTCTATCTGCGGCATCAGATGGCAATGAACGTCAATCATGGATCAGGGCAGCCTCTCTTTGATCATTTCCACAAACTCCACCAGGACGTGGTTGTGTTCGAACGGCTTGATCATCCGCTCAGAGTCTTCCAGCAGCTTTTCCACTCCACTGCGCGCTTTGTCGAAGCCAAGCAGGCCGGTGTAACTGTGCCTGGAAGACGGAACGTATTCAGTATCGAAATCCAGGTCGTCCCCGCCGCGGTTGTAGTCCGATACTATGTCTTCGATCATCCTGTAGGCCAGGCCAAGATTGAGCGCGTAGGCGTTCATGATCTGCCGCGTGTTTTCATCCGCGTTGGCCAGTACGCAGGCCATATCCGCGGAAGCCTGCAGCAGGGATCCGACCTTTTTCATGTCTATATAGCGCAAGGTATTGATCTTCATCACCTTATGCTTGCTGTCCAAGGCCACGGCCTGACCGCCGATCATGCCATAGGACTTGGTATAGGTGGCCAGGATGCGGATGCAGGCCAACGCTTTGGCGGGTGGGGAAACATGCCCCAAAACCTCAAAAGCCAGCGTGTAGAGCGCGTCTCCGGCCAGGATGCCGACCGTGTTGTTAAACTTCTGGTGGGTGGCGGGATTGGAACGCCTCTCTTTTTCATTCATGACCATCGGCATATCGTCGTGGACCAGGGAAGCGTTGTGCGCCAATTCCACCGCCGTCGCCGCCGTAACAGCCTCTTGCAGTCCTTTGCTTTTTCTCATCCCGTTCAGCATTTCGAACATGGATACCAGGAGCAGGGGGCGCCAGCGCTTTCCCCCAGAAAAAACCGCGTAATGCATCGCCTTTTTCAGGTCCTTGGCCGGCGCGGATTGAGTTCCGAGATAATGCTTCAGGCTGGATTCGATCATCTCCAAGCGGGTCTCAAAATACTTCTGTAGCAGCAAGTTAATCTCCTGGAAGCAAAAACTTTGGCTTTTACACCATTATTGATTTCGTTACTCTGCTATGCCGAAAATTGTCAAGGTTTTTATCCACCCTGTATCACCTTGCTACTATCTTTGCCGTTATGGGTGGAGGTGTTTGCGCTTCAAGTCTCGGTCATTCCCGAGCCCTCTGACTGCGTCAACCCGCATAGTTTTGACTGGACATTTTCCTGATAACGATTTTTAGCGCGAATAAGGTTTGAAAATTGCTTTACCACAAAGCGGGAGAAGAAATATGAGAAACATCTACATCTTGTTCCTTTGCCTTTTTGCGCTGAATCTGGCTGCGGCCAATTTCGAAAACCTGCCCACTGAGGTTGTCCAGCCTGATGGCAGCGTGCTTTCACTCTTCGCTTCCGGAGACGAATACGCCAATTGGCTGCACGACGCCGCCGGATACACTATCATCCAAAGCCCTTCCGACGGCTATTACTACTACGCCACGTCGCAAAACGGTGAACCGGTCCCTTCTGCCTGGCGGGCGGATTCCTCTGATCCCAGCGCTTTGGGGCTGCGGCCCGGGATTAACATCTCACCTGAAAAGTACCGCCAGAAAGTCCAATTGATGAACGACCATCCCCGTCGTGGGGCTAGGGGTCCGAACACCGGAACTGTCAACAACCTCGTGGTTTACATCCGCTTTGCCGACCAGACCGAGTTCACCGAGCCCCGCTCAGTATACGATGCCAAATTCAACGCCGACGGCGACCAGGACAACTCCCTCCGCAACTACTTCCACCTGGTCAGTTACGACCAGTTGAATTACGTCTCTCACCACTTCCCCACCTGCGCGCCGGATATCAACCTTTCCTACCAGGACAGCCATCCCCGGGCCTATTACCTGCCTTACAACGCGGTCACCAATCCGCAGGGCTATCGCGACTGGCAGCGCACCGACCGCGAACACGCACTTTTAGCCGCCGCCATTGCCGGTATCGCCAGCCAAGTTCCTACCGACCTCAATATCGATGCGGATGAAGATGGCTACGTGGACAACGTTTGCTTCATCATCCGCGGACCCCACACAGCCTGGAACGACCTGCTCTGGGCACATCGTTGGGCGCTTTATACGGTGGATTCCTACATCAACAACAAAATGGTCTGGGACTTCACTTTCCAGCCCGAGGACCAGAACACTGTGCGCACCCTCTGTCACGAAATGTTTCACAGCGCTGGCGCGCCCGACCTCTACCATTACAACTTTGACGGCATGACCCCCGCAGGCTGCTGGGACATCATGGAAAGCGGCTACGGCCATATGGGGATGTACATGAAATTCAGATACGGAAATTGGATCAGCACCATCCCCACCGTCACCAGCGGTACATATATACTGAATCCCGTCACTTCCGCCACCAACAACGCCATAAAGTACCAACTCACGGCATCGGAATTTCTCGTCTTCGAATACCGCAAACAGGGCTCCGACCTCTTTGAGGAATCCCTGCCCGGCTCGGGGCTGCTCATTTACCGGATCAACAGCACCCAGGACGGAAACTCGCAGGGCCCGCCGGACGAAGTTTACGTTTACCGTCCGGACGGAACCAATTCCAACAATGGCTCCCTCTCCGAAGCGACATTTAGCGAAGGCAATTACTGCACGGAATTCAACCAATATACCAATCCCTCCTGTTTTCTGACCAACGGGACCAACACTCCGGTCAATGTCCACGGCATTGGAGAAGCCGGGGACACCATCGCGTTCACCATCTCAGCCCCGGCGGGATCTTATCCCCCGGTGATCAGCAACCTGAGCCCCGCCGACGGTGCCGTCCTTATTTTGGGCGATCAGACCCTCAGCGCGAGCGTCTCGGCACCCAGCGACGCCATCAGCCAGGTGCAATTTTATCTGGATTCCGTTTTGATCGGCGCGGCCGCGCAAGGCCCCTACTCCATATTGATTCCGGCCACCTCGCTAACCCCGGGATATCACGACCTTGCAGTCAGCGCTGTCACTTCTGCCCAAATGTCTTCCACCGCTCACGCGAGGATCAGGATCGTCGATCCCGCGCAACAAAACTGGTTTTCCTGGCTTTCCGATCAACCGGAATGGACTGAGTTCGGGCGCGGCGCCGTTCCTATCCAGGCGGCTTTGGATCTGGATCTGGGAACCCAGGATTACCTGGTTAAAAAAATCGCCTTTAATCTGGTCCCCGATCCCTGGGGCGTTCCCGCCAATCCGGGATTGGTTAGCGCCAAGATCAACCGCTTTGCCGGCGGCGCCATAACCGACCAGACTTTGCTGAACATCGGCGACATCCTCTGCCCCCTGAACGGACGCTTCGAATACACAGTTGATAGCCAGGTCCCGCTGAGCGGACAGATCGCCGTGATCCTCAACCTTTACGAATATCAGAACATCGTTTTTGACGTCAACGGCCCTTGCGGACACAGTTGGATCACCGAACCCAGCCGGCCATGGACGGACGCGCTGGGCCGGGGTGTGATCGGCGCCGCCGACATCGAATTGCTGCTTCAGGCGCCCGGTTCCGGATCGAACGATCCTGTTGATACCGTACCGGTCCAAAACCTCAGCGTCGCTCCCAATCCTTTTTCCGACCAGACGGCCTTCTCCTTTGATCTGAAAGCGGCCGAACCTGTACGGTTGGCCATTTACAACCTCCGCGGTCAGAAAGTGCGCAATCTGGTGGACGAAGGATTGGCCAAGGGCACGCACCGAATCGAATGGGACGGTTCGGACGAAGCGCAAAGGCCGGTTGGAAGTGGAATTTACCTATACAGGATGCAAAGCGGCCCCGCTACCCTGTCCGGAAAACTGATGTTCATCCGTTAGTCCGGAATTCCTTCTTACTATCTTGGCTCTTGCGATCATTACGGGATCAATACGGGATCAATACGGATGAAATCCGTATTGATCCCGTATTGATCCCGTAATGATAATAAGGGCCTTCCTAGTGAAAAAGGAAAGAGAAAACTCAACGGATAGCAGGAAAAATGCAGGCCCAATCAGGCTTCAGCGGACAAAGGTAACCTTATGACCCAGGGCGTCAAGCTCGAATTCGTTGTATGTCCCCACCTTGTCATTGTAAAAGAGATAACCTTCCTTGACTCCGCCGGGCAGGATATCGCCAAAACTGAAGTAGTCATCCACCAGTTCATTGATCTGATCGCGAATGATCTGTAAAGCCTGTTGTTGGGTTTCGACCGCGGAAGTGTTGAATGGATCGGGGTCCTTTCCCAGAAGGTAGAGCAACTGGATGCCACTGAGGAGTACCTGCAGGGGCTTGTAGTCGAACTGCTTACCTCCGGCAAGGATGCTGAATGATTTGCTGTCAAGGGAAATTTTGTGCCGGGAAACGTTTTTCACGCGCAGCCAGACCGGAAAATAATCACCGGCCACCGAAACGGCGCCGCCGCTATATACTTGGGGCCGGATATAGATCTCCAGGCTG
>JAKQNV010000020.1 GCA_029565595.1 Candidatus Cloacimonadota bacterium | reverse complement strand
CGACTTCAGCCAGGTGCTGGTCAGCAACGCCGCCGACATCGGAACCCGGCCTGACACCGCCGGCAATTACACGCTCTACCTGCCCACCGGGACCCATACTGTCAACGCGTCCGCGCCAGGTTACCTCACGGAAAGCCTGTTCCCGGTCACCTTCAACACCACCAGCCCGTCCCTGAACCACGATTATTACCTTGGCTGGTTCATGCCGGTCGGGTCCGTGGGCTGGTCCGTGACCCCGGATTCGTTGTTCTCGCTCAGTTGGGTCGCTCCGATTGAGCCGCTTTACCCTGTGGTAAACTACAAGGTCTATCGCCGCGTCAACGCCGGCCGCTACGAACTCTTGGGTTATGCCGACACTAACCAGTACACAGAACATTTGAGCCTGCCCGGGACCTACCATTACTACGTGGCAGCGGTTTACCAGCAAGGCGAAAGCGTCGGAAGCGAGCCCATCGGTTTCGTGTTCCCGATCGTGGCGGGGGAAGATCCCTCCACGCCGCCGCTGGTCACCAAACTCTACCAGAACTACCCGAATCCTTTCAATCCCTCGACGACGCTGATGTTCGACCTCGCCGAATCTGGAAAGGTCAAACTGAGCGTCTATAACATAAAGGGCCAGTTGGTGCGCCGACTGGTGGACGAAAGCCTCGCCGCCGGAACCCACCGGATCGTTTGGGATGGCGTGGACAGCCACAACAGCCAGGTCTCCTCAGGCGTTTACTTCATCCGTTTTGAATCGCGCGGCCACAACTACACGCGCAAGGCCGTCCTGATGAAATAATCAACTCCAAACCAATCACGTCCCGGGCGGGGACGCGCTCTGCCGCCGGGGACCCTTGGTTCCTGAAGCATCTCTCTCCAGTTAGTGTTTCAGGAACCTTTTTTTATCTTAGCAAAGACAGAAAAAGAGAACGCAGATTGTCAGGAAAAGAGGATTGGGAGGATAGAACGCTGATGGCCTGACCGGCTTGATATGCATGATTGGAATCTACAAGCACGGAGACACGGAGACACGGAGACACAGAGTTTTTGTAACACAGAGAAAAGCGGAGTAGGACAGAGAGAAGCAGAGGTGTCAAACAATCATGGAACGGCAGGCGTCCACTTACCCCAACACGGAGCGGCAGGCGTCCCGCCTGCTAAAGCCCGCAGGGCTTTTCTATCATCGCGTGGGACGTTAGACGTTTAAACGTGAGATGTGAGATTGAAGGCCCCTCCGGGTCCTCGCAGGCGGGACGCCTGCCGTTCCGTGATCAGCCCCTGCCGTTCCGTGATCAGTCCCTGCCGGCCCTTTTCCCCTTCTGACCTGTCTTTGTCGGGCAGATTATGTCGATCAGGTCATCAGAGTTCTATCCTCCCAATCCTCTTTTCCCCTTTGTATCTGCGTTCTCTTTTCTCTGTGCCTCCGTGTCTCTGTGCTATCTTATTTATCACTAGACGTGCGCTTTTCCGGCCTCATCCAGCTATGTCTCACATAAAAGGTGAAGACGGGGATGTCCACGCTGAGGAAGGCTCCGACGCGCATGGCGTTCTTTTCGGTGACGGTTCCCGCTTGCGTGACCTTGCGCAGGGAGGGAGTCAGTTGCGCGCCCAGGCCCAGCGTGACCGGATTGTTCTGCTGCTGTAAAAGCAGGTAGAGGCCCGGCGAGACCAGCTGTTTCCAGCCCAGTTGCGGTGAGCTGGAAACGTCCTCTTCGCCTTTTGTGAAGCGATAGGTGGCCACAGCGCCCAGGTCCAGCGCGGAAATGAAGACTCCGCGCAGGGCCCCGAAACTCCTGCCCCAATTGAATTCCAGGCCGATGGGACAGGCCAGCCCGCCGACTCCCTTGGTGTCGTGCAGATCCGCGTTCAGAGTTTCCATCCCGCCGCCCAAACCGGGATAGGCGTTCAGATCCACGGTCAGGTCGGCCTGGCGCTTGTAGGCGTAGCTGCCGACGGGTTCGATGACGGCGTTGATCAGGTAGCGGTAATCGACCTGGTCTTCCTTGCCGGTGAGGGCGATGGTGGAGATAAGATTCAAAAAGCGGCTGTAGTTGACCGGGACGGCGTCGCGTTCCTGGGCGATGCTGACCGAGGTGGTGATGACGGCGTTGAGCAGGGCCTTGTATTCGCGTTTGTCCACCAGCCGGGCGAGGGATTCGGCCTCGAAGCGGTGGGCGGTGTAGAGTTGGTAGTACTTGTCCCAATCCATTGTAGCGGCGGAGGCGGACAGATTCGACCACTGGACGAGCAGTTTGTCGCAGGTGTTGAAATACAGGCCCAG
Source organism: Candidatus Cloacimonadota bacterium (assembly GCA_029565595.1). Taxonomy (GTDB): domain Bacteria; phylum Cloacimonadota; class Cloacimonadia; order Cloacimonadales; family Cloacimonadaceae; genus Syntrophosphaera. The sequence continues at coordinate 4,874 of JAKQNV010000020.1, read as the reverse complement.
AAAGGCCGCGGAGTCCATCCGGCTATCTTCGTCGTTCCGCGCTTCCTGGTTGAGGACGTCGAAAAATGATTTCACGGTCTCGCAGGAATCCAGGTAGAAAGGCAATTTCTCCAGGGTCACCGCGAAGGAATCGTTGTTGATCCGCAGATCGGCGATATCGTCGTTCACATTCTCGATATAGAGATCCGACCAGCCGGGATAATCCAAATGCTCCTTGAGTTGGTCCAATACGAATTCGCCGTTTTCGTCGATCATGTTCTTGGCGACCAGCCCAATGAGCTTGAAGAGGCCAGAATCGTTGTTCAGGCTGGAGGTCGAGACCTGGATGAACTGGTGGAGGTTGTCCACGTCGCGGTAGTTGTAGATGTCGCCCAAAAGGCTCTTCAGTTCAGTGAGCAGCGAGCGTTCTTCGGGGGAGAGGGTGGGATCTGCTTCGCGGACGGCCAGCCGGTAGCTCGTCACCCCCAGCGGCGCTTCCTGCAGATCTTTGTCGATGGCGGATTTCCAGAGGTCGAAGGAAGAGAGGAAACTCCCGGCGTCGATGCTGGTCAAGAGCTCGGACAGATTGGGATAGAGGCAACTGAAGTCGGAGCCGAGCAGCTCGTCCCGCCACTGCGAAACGGAGGAGACGAAGAGTTGCTGCTTGAAGCGGAGCAGGATCACGTCCGCGAGGCTGTAGATCAGCCGGGTGGTGACGTCCGTGAGCGGATCCAGGGAGGGGACGGCCAGTTGGAGGTTTTGGGCGCTTTGATAGGTATTGTAGGGCGGATACGCTGTCGGGGCGGGTTCATAGCCGCCGCCGGAATAGCCGTCCTCGCTTTTGTAATAGGTTTCGCCCTCTTCTTCCAACATCCGGTCGTAGGCTTTGTTGGTCTCCACGTAGGCGCTGGTGTAGCCAAGGGCCAGCAACGGCCCCGCCAGCAACATCAGGCCGGCGGCTAAAATTAGCGGTGTTTTCATATCAACTCCCATTGAGTCCGGCGCAGGGGATCATCTCCCGCAGGCTGAAAATTTCATTATCGGAAGCCTTTGCCCGATGTCAAGAAATTTTCTGAGCGGAGTCCTGTTGCCCCTCTCCTGGAGCGGATCCTATCCGGGGGGAAGCGGCGAAAACCGGATGGCCTGATCCGGAAAGACCGGATATTTGCTTGACAGGATGGAGCCGCCCGCTAAAAAGGTTGACGGTGGGTGATGTTTTCACCCGTGTCGTCAACTTGGTTTACAGGGCGGGATATTTGCCACTGCTCCAGGCAGAGGGGAAATTGCCGCCACGAAAAAGATTACTTTTGGGAGACCCCATGGAAAAATATATTTACATCTGCCTGGCCCTGGCCTGCTGCCTGGGCGTAACGGCGCTGTTCGGAGACGGATTTACCGCCAACCCTGACCGGATCTCCGACCTCCAGATCCATCCCCTGACCAACGACCTTTTCCAACTTACCTGGAACGAGGTTCCCGGCGCCGACAAATACAGGGTTTACATTTCCGGTTCCCCGCTTGCGACCGGCGATCCCGGATGGCTGCTCTGGCAAGAGTCTTACATTCCGCTGTGCTACGTTCCTTCCTCTCCGGCCGCGGCGTTTTTCTACGTCAGCGCCGTCCACGACGACATCGGAACCTTCAAATTCATCCCCGGCGGGACCTTCAACAACGGAACCGCCAACATCACGGTCTCTCCCTTTTACCTGGATAAATACGAGGTCACCCAAGACGGATACCAGGCCGTGATGGGCTCCAATCCCGCTTACGGATCGGGCGTCGGGGCTAGTTACCCGGTCTATTTCGTCACTTGGTTCAAAGCCATTGAATATTGCAACAAACGCAGCCTGCAAGAGGGATTCACGCCCTGCTACTCATACCTGACTTTTGGGACCAATCCCGCCAACTGGCCTGTGGGCTGGAACGACAGCAACGCCAACGCTACGAACATTTCCTGCGCCTGGAGCGCCGACGGCTATCGCCTGCCCACCGAAGCGGAATGGGAATTCGCGGCCCGGGGAGGGATCTTTTCCCACGGCTACACATATAGCGGCGGTAACGCGATCGACGCTGTGGCGTGGTACACCGTCAACGCCGCCAACGCCTCCCATCCCGTGGGAACCAAGGCGCCAAACGAACTTGGGCTCTATGACATGAGCGGAAACATCCGCGAATTTGTCTGGGATATTTCTGCCAATTACCCCACCGGAGATCAGACTGATCCCACCGGACCTGCCACCGGTGTCTTTAGGGTACGCAGAGGCGGCGGCTGGTGGGATACGGCCAGCGCCTGTGAAGTTTCCGCCCGTTCTGGAAATACCCCGACCACCTCGCATCAGAGTATCGGCTTCCGCGTGGCGCGAAGAACCTACTGACGGGAATGTGGGGGGATGAGGCCGCGGAAACGTGGATCTGCACAAAAAAGAGAACGCAGATACAAAGGGAAAAAGAGGAAAAAGACTCGATTTTTAGGGTTTTCAGGATGGATTGGCGTCCGTCCGAAAATCGGTTTCACATTCTCCCCATCCTCGCATGGAACACCAGATGTCCCTGATTACGTAAGCCCTCTGCTTTTCTCTGCCCTTCTCCGCTTTTTTCTGCTGTAAAAAAAACTCTGTGCCTCTGTGTCTCTGTGGCTCTGTGTTGTGATATGGCTCTCGGGAGATGAAGCAGGTTATTCCCAGAGTATCAGCAGGGGTATAGCGGCGAAACTGGTTTATCTCTTTGTCTGATAAGGACTTAACGTTATACGGTAAGGGAGCGTGGCTCAGCCGGAATCAGTCCAGTCTTGGATAGAGGTCGAATCTTTCACAAGCCCCAAAATCGCTGGAAGTATTCTTACGCCTTGACGGACAGTAAGTTAAGCCGAATCTTTCACAAAAAACACGCCTTATACTCTCGGAAAATGAGAGGAGGTACAGTCCTGCTGCCGGGGGGGATTAATGTGCAAAAGGCATGGTATGTGCCCCCCCTCCAGTGGGGTGCAACCAGTGCAGTAGAAAGTAAGTACATATATGTATATATATGATGTGTATATATTGATGATATGAATTATATTCATTTTATGATATATATACATATATTATATATACTTATAAGCAATATACAGAGGCACAAAGCACCGCTTCCGCTGCTCACACATTCCGAGAGTATAAGGCGTGTTTTTTGTGAAAGATTCGCCCTAACTCTATGTGCCCCTATGTGATAGAATACTTCCAGCGTATTTGGGGCTTGTGAAAGATTCGGTTAACCCTTTCCGAGAGTATAAGGCGTGTTTTTTGTGAAAGATTCGGCTTAACTTACTGTCCGCCAAGGCGTAAGAATACTTCCAGCGTTTTTGGGGCTTGTGAAAGATTCGACTCAAGTTCAATTACAGTGGGTCGCCAATCATTATGAAAAAGCTCTACCTGTCATCCCAGCGCAGGCTGGGATCCAGTTCTTTAAGATTTCAGACCTTTACTCAGCCCTTAAGATGGACAAAAAAGTATCGTAACCGCTTGATATAAAAAGATCTGGATTCCAGCCTGCGCTGGAATGACAAGGGTTTGGAGTCTGGGGTTTGAATGATGCGAGGCTTTGATTTATTCTACTGACTCTGGGCCTGCCAGGGAATCGCGTGATAAGTCCCGGAACGCCACTTCGCGTAACATTCAGCCCTGAAAATCAGTCAGATGACGCCGCTCTAGTCATCAGATTCTTATTGACCCTACCAAACCTCTGTTTCCCGAAAATCCGCGATCTCTGTTAAAAAATCCTGGCGTCAGGCCCGGATAAAAGCGATCAGGTCGGCGCAGAGGGCGTCGGAGCGCTCTGGGTCGGGGCTTTCCACGTAGACGCGGATGATCGGTTCCGTCCCGCTTTTGCGGATGTGGATCCAGTGGTCCGGGGCGGTGGCTTTGATCCCGTCGCGGAAGTCGAGTTCGTAGCCTTGGAGGTGGCCGGGAATGGCGTTTAAAGCGCCATCCATGCGTTCTGGCGGCAGTTCGAGTTTGCCTTTGGCAAAGTAATAGCGTGGCAATCCGGAGACGATCTGGGACAGCGTTTGGCCGCTTTGCGCAAGGAGTCCGAGGATGAGCGCCATACCGGCGATCGCGTCGCGCGTGTAATTAACGTCCGGGCAGATCACGCCGCCGTTGCCCTCGCCGCCGATGGGGGAGTTGATTTCCTGCATCAGTTTGCCGACGTTGATCTCACCGACTTTGGCGCGGTGGACTTTGACCCCGAATTTGTCCGCGATACGGTCGCTCAACATTGAGGAGGAAAGGTTGACCACGACGTCTCCGGGGCGCTGGGGCAGGACGAAAAGTTCGGCCAAAGCCACGGAGTATTCCTCTCCGATGCACTCGCCTGTCTCATCGGCCAGGGAAAGCCTGTCCACGTCGGGATCGGTGGCGAAACCGATATCCGCCCGGTGCTGTTTGACCGCCTCTTCGAGTTGGGCGAGGTTTTCGTTCAGGGGTTCGGCCGGATGGGCGAAGATCCCGGTGGGGGCGGAATTGATGGCGATGACCTCGCAGCCGAGTTTTTCCAATAGCAAGGGGGAAACGAGGCCCCCGGCGCCATTCACGGAATCGATGACGACCTTGAATTTCCGGGCGCGGATAGTATCCAAATCCAAAAAGGGAATGGCCAAAACCCTTTCGATATGATGAGCGGTCGCGTTGTCGTCCCGAATGAGGGTTCCGACGTTTTGCCAATCTTTCCAGACGATTTCGTCATTGACGGAGGCCAGGAAGGCGGCCGCTTTTTCCGCGGAGAGGAACATCCCGTCGCCGTCGACGAATTTCAGGGCGTTCCACTGGGGCGGATTGTGGGAGGCCGTGATGCTGATCCCGCCTTGCGCACAGTGTTTTTTCACGTTCAAGAGGACGGTGGGGGTGGCTACGATCCCGATG
>JAKQNV010000024.1 GCA_029565595.1 Candidatus Cloacimonadota bacterium | reverse complement strand
ATTTTTCTTTATTATAGCTAGACCGATATTACCAGTGAATGCCCGGTAAATATCCTCCTGAGTTGAAGTTGGCTACCTGATCTTTTGTTGCCAGGTCAAATATCACTACGGCTTTCGATGATTATTCGATTGGATTTCGTCGGTTGTTGAGTGCTTTATAGTATCGTGGAGGTGCTTCGAGACCTTGGTAAAAACCACAGAAAACTTCAATCTCCTGCAGTCTGCACTCTTTGGAGTGATGTTTTCGCGATGAATAGATCTTCGTATGTCTGAGGGTGCGCGTATATCATGTCTATTCATAGCGCAACGCATCGATCAGATTGAGATTGGCCGCTTTCCTGGCTGGATACCAGCCAAAAAATACACCGATAGCGCAGGCAAAGCCAACTGATAAAAAGATCGACCAGGGCGTGACGGCGATGCTCCAGTCCATGGATTTACCCAGAAAGATTGCCGCTGTCCAACCGAGCAGAATGCCGATCAAACCGCCCAGGATGCTGATCGTTACGGCTTCAATGATAAACTGCAGCAACACGTCCCGCTTTCCGGCTCCGACGGCCATGCGGATCCCAATTTCCTTGATACGTTCGGTCACGGAGACCAGCATGATGTTCATGATGCCGATTCCGCCAACCAGAAGCGAGATACCCGCAATGCTGGCCAGCAGGATGGTCATGGTGTCGGAAACGGTGTTGGCGGCCTCTGCCACATCGGTCTGCGAACTCACGACGAAGTCATCCTTTGTGGTGCCGCTGTGCCTGGATTGGAGGACATTCAGGATGTCATCCTGCACCACCGGTATCATGTCTTTCGATTCGGCCGAAACGATGATAGTCATGAATATCCAGCGATGCCCCATGAACCTTGTCTCCGTGGTTGTGTAGGGCAGCAGGACCACATCGTCCTGATCCGAACCCATGGAACTTTGGCCTTTGGATTTAAGCACACCCTTGACAGTGACGGGAATATTCCGGATGCGGATGATTTTTCCGATCGGATCGATTCCCGCGAAGAGGTTGTCCGCGACTGTTTTGCCCAGCACGCAGACTTTCTCGCCGTTTTCCACTTCCGATGAATAAAATGTATCCCCATTATCGATGTCCATATCCCGGATCCGGAAATAATCAACATCTACGCCCATGATCCGGCCTCGCCAGTTGCTGCTGCCGTATTTCAATTGCCCGAAAGTGTTGTAGATAGGGGAGACGTAGAGGACGCCATTCACCCTATCCCGGATCGCGTCAACGTCAGCCTCTTCCAAGGTATTCCCACTTCCGGCGGACTGGCGGGCGGTGTTTTGGGTGTTGGTGAAATTGGACATGACCATGATCACATTGGTTCCCATGCTGCTGATTTGGTCATCCACCACCTTTTTCGCGCCCTGGCCGATGGCGATCATGGTGATCACTGCAGCCACGCCGATAATGATGCCGAGCATGGTGAGGAAGGTGCGCGTTTTGTTGCGCATGAGGGATTTGAGGGCGATGCGGATGATTCCGATCACGGACATGGTTACTCCTCCTCTCCGACGTCATCGAGGCTGGGCAATTTTTTCAAGTCTTCCGTAGCATTGCGGACATTGCGGTTGAGCACATCAGAAATGATCTTGCCATCCCGGAAAGTGATGACGCGCTGGGAATATTGGGAGATGTCGAATTCATGCGTGACGAGGATGACTGTTTTACCTTGCGCATGCAGCATCTGAAAGAACTCCATGATCTCCACGCTGGTGCGCGTATCCAGGTTTCCCGTCGGCTCGTCCGCGAGCAGGAAAACAGGATCGTTCACGATGGCCCTCGCAATCGCCACCCTTTGCTGCTGCCCGCCGGAGAGCTGGTTGGGAAAATGATGCGCGCGGTCCGCCAGGCCGACAGTTTCCAACGCTTTCAGGGACTTGGCGTGGCGGTCCTTCAAATGTACCTTTTTGGAATAAAGCAAGGGCAGTTCAACGTTTTCCACGGCAGTGGTGCGCGGCAGCAGATAAAAGGACTGAAACACATATCCGATCTTGTGATTGCGCACTTGTGTGATGGCTTCTTCATCCATGTCATGGACGTCGATCCCATCCAGCAGATAAGTGCCGGATGACGGTTTATCCAGGCATCCGAGCAGATTCATGAATGTGGTCTTGCCGGAACCGCTGGCGCCCATGATCGAGATGAATTCGCCTGTTTTAATGTCCAGATCTATCCCGCGCAGGGCGTGAACCTGGATATCGCCCATCTGGTAGGTTTTGGTCAGGCCACGAACGCTGAGTAGGGTGTTTTCCATGCTAGCCTAAAATCTGGGTCCCATGCCCTGTCTGTTTTGGATGGCGCTGGCTCCCTGGGCCTGGGAGGGATCTTTGTAATTGACGCCGGTGATTATCTGCGTATTCTGATCGAGTTTGCTCAGCACTTCCATATTGGCGCCGTCGGAAACCCCGGTCCGGACCATGATCAATTCCGGGACTTTATCCTTCAAGACCCAGATCATGGCCATTCCAGATCTCCCATTTCTGCCAAATCCGTTACCAGGGCCACCGGATGGGAAACTGCGACCGTTTCCTATAGTTGGGCTATTGCCCTGGCGTTGGTTTCTGGCGAAAGCTCTGCCAGCGTTGTTTCCAGGTGTTTTCAAAGAATCAGTGTTATGCTTGGCTGCTTGAGTGCCGGATTCTCCTGTTTTGTTGCCTTCCATGGCGCTTTGAATGGCTTTTTTGCGGGCATTGGAGATCAAATCGTTGTCCCATTTAAGGCCGAACAGCTCCCACATCTCTTTGCTGGGAGTGAAGCGCGTGGCGGCTTCCGGGATGCGCAGGACGTTTTCTTTGGATTGGATGATGATGGTCACATTGGAGGTCATGCCGGGAAGTAACTTGTGTTCGGGATTGTCGGCGTTAATGATCACGCTGTAGCTGACCACATTTTGTTCAGTAGTGGAATTTAACCTGATCTGTTGGACTGAACCGTCGAATTGTTCTCCCGCGTAGGCGTCGACGGTGAATTCCACCGGCATCCCCACTTTGATTTTGCCGATGTCGGCTTCGTCCACATTGGCCGTGATCTGCATCTGGTCAAGGTTGTTGGCGATCTTGAACAGCGTCGGCGAGCTCATGCTGGCGGCGACGGTCTGTCCTTCAGAAACGTCGCGGGAAACGATTACTCCATTGATGGGGGAGGTGATGGAGGCGTTGTTCAGGTTTTTCTGGGCGGTCTGGAGTTTCAGTTGTGCCATGGCAAGGTTCTGTTTGGCCTGTTTGAGCGCATACTCGTTTTTCTGCATCTCGTATTCGGATGCCATATCCTTGTCGTAAAGCGCCTTGCTGTTGTTGTATTCCATCTGCGCTTCGTCGCGCGATATTATGGCCTTGTTCACATCCGCCTTGGCCGATTCCAGACTGGCCGCCAGGATCTCGGTGTCCAGTTTGGCCAGCAGATCGCCTTGGCGCACAGGATCATTAAAATCTTTATAGAGTTTGGCGATCTTTCCGGATACCTCAGTCCCCACTTCCACCAAAACATAGGGATTGAGGGAGCCGGTGGCGGTCACGACTTCGCGGACCATTCCGATGGAAGGCGTTTCGGTGCGCCAATCGGGTTTGTTTTTGTGTTTGCGGATCTGGGTGTAGGCCACGATGGCAGCGACGGCCAGCACGGCGATAATGACGTATTTCAGGTATTTCTTAGTTTTCATCGTTCCTTCTGATGATTTACCATTTGCCTTGGATCTTCAGCGACAGCAGGTTGTGGATGGCTTCCTGCCGGGAGAGGATCTGATAGCGGTTCGCGTTGTAGGCAATTTCTGAATCTATATAGTCGACCCGGGTCTTGTCAAGTTCCAAAAGCTCGATCAAACCGAGGCGGTAGCGCTCTTCGGCGACCTTGATCTGCTGGCTGGACTGGTCGAGTTTTTCCCTGTAAAGATCATCCAGCCGCAGCAGATATTGCAGTTCCTGGTCCAGCAGCTGGTACTGGCGGTCGATCTGGTCCACTTTGTCTTGAAGATCTAGTTCGGCCAGCCGCAGGCTGAGGTCGGAACGTTTCGCGCTTTGCTTCTGCTTGAACTGGTTCCACAGCGAATATGAAAGATTGAGGGAGATGGTGTGGGACGTGCCGTACTGGTCGAATTCGAATTTCTCTCCGCTCACGTCGCGGGAGAGATTGTAGGCCAGGTTGACCCTGGGGAAATAATCCAGCCAGTTCTGCTTGCGGCTCAACTCGCTGCGTTGGATATCCGCCTGCAGCAGTTTGACGGTGTTGCTGTTTTCCGCGGAATAGGGTGGGACCGTGAAATCTGGATCCGGCGCCAGTTCGGCCAATTCGTAGCCCTCGTCTTCCATTTGCGCCAGTCCGAAAAGTTCGCGCCGTTTCGTGGTGATCGTGTTTTCCATCTGGATGATCGAGATGCGTGAGTTCATGACCGCGATCTCGCTTTGCTTCACGTCGTAGGAAGTGTTCTTACCCAGTTGGTTGAGCAATTTGCTTTGCTCCCAAACCCGGGTCTGGATCTCCAGGTTTTTGTTCAGCGATGCCAGCTGCTTCTGCGCGCTCAGCACTTCCAGATAGGCGGAAAAGACGCTGTAGGCGTAATCGCTGGCGCTGCTGCTGAGGGCCAGTCTGGCCTTTTGTTCATCCAGGACCGCGTATTTGTAATTGAACCAGGACGGATCGTTGAGGCTGACTGTCTTGCTTACGCTGAAGCCGGCGCTGCTGCTCAAATCTGAAGTGCCGGGCGTCTGCGGATGGTAAAAGTCGTTTCGCGCGGTCAGATCCACGCTTGCTTCCGGCAGAAGGTTCCATTTTGCCGTGGCCAGGTTCGAAGTGCTGTTTTGGTAGGCCAGTTCAGATTTTTGCCTGCTCCAGCTATGTTCGAGGCCATAGTTCACGAGGTCGTCGAGCGTGTATTGCTGGGCAGAGAGAGCCATCGGCAGCAGAAATATGAGCGGTATGAGGCGCTTGATCATGCTAGTATCCTTTCGTTTTAGGATATCGGGAAATAATCGTTCCTCGAAACGGTTACGTTATTAATACGCGTCCGTGTTACGTTTCCTGCATATTATATGGGAGATCGTTTCCCTTGGGAGCACTTTTTAAAGCGTGCCAGTTTCAGACAAGGAAAATCCTTGCCCTGTTTCCGCGCTCTGTAAATTTGGCTCCCAAAGACTAAAAACACCTAGCAAGGAGACATCATGTCGTTCAATCTCAGGAACCGCCATTTCCTCACCCTGATGGATTTCACGCCGCAGGAGATCGATTTTCTGCTGGAACTGTCGTTGGATCTCAAGAAGGCCAAATACGCCGGTATGGAACAGCAGCGCCTGAAAGGCAAAAACATAGCCCTGATCTTCGAAAAAGACAGCACCCGCACGCGTTGCGCCTTTGAAGTGGCCGCGCTCGACCAGGGCGCGCACGTCACGTATCTGGGACCCACGGGCAGCCAGATGGGCAAAAAGGAATCCATCGCCGACACCGCCAGGGTTTTGGGCCGGATGTACGACGGCATCGAGTATCGCGGCTACGGCCAGGAAATCGTCGAAGAACTTGCCCAATACGCCGGAGTGCCGGTCTGGAATGGCCTCACCGACCAGGACCACCCCACCCAGGTTTTGGCCGATTTCCTCACCGCCCTGGAACACCTGAAAAAACCGCTAAAAGAAACGGTCTTCGTTTATGCGGGAGACGGACGCAACAACGTCGCCAACGCCCTGATGATCGGCGCCGCCAAGACCGGCATGGATTTCCGCATTGTCAGCCCCAAAGAATTGTTCCCCGACGCCAAGTTGCTCAAGAAATGCACTGACGTCGCCAAAACCACCGGAGCCAAAATCACCATTACCGACGACATCGCCAAGGGAGTCAAAAACGCCGACGTGATCTACACCGACGTCTGGG
>JAKQNV010000005.1 GCA_029565595.1 Candidatus Cloacimonadota bacterium | reverse complement strand
CATCCAGGAACGCATGGATAAAAAGGCCATCGGCTTTGACGTCAAGCTCGGCCGTGTCACCGAAGACTATAACATCTTCGACCAGACCCAACCGCACGACTTGCTCAAATACGGCCTCATCCCCGAACTGATCGGACGGATGCCGGTGCTTTGCACGCTGCACGAACTCAGCGAAGAAGCGCTGATGGACATCCTCACCAAACCGAAGAACGCCATCTGCAGCCAGTACAAGAAATATTTCGAACTGGACGGCGTGGAATTGAACTTCGACGAAGATGCCCTGCGCGCGGTTGCCGGCATGGCCATCAAGCAACAGGCCGGTGCCCGCGGACTGCGTTCGATCATGGAAAAATTCATGCTGAAGATCATGTATGACATCCCGGATATGGAAAAAGTCCGATCCTGCCGCATTACGTCCGATGTCGTCAAAAACGGGACCGCTCCGGAATACGGACTGGTCGAGGCCACCGGAAAGAAGAAAGCCGCCAACCTCACTTGAGCGGCCCGGAATATGAAACGTCCGCTGCTCTTCGCTTTGCTGGCCGCGCTTGCGCTTTTTGCGGCGGCTTGCGAGGATGACGGCGAACTGAGACTGCGTAACCGCACTGCCTCCGACGTCTGGGCCAGCGTGGACGACTCCGAACCGCGCGACGTACCCGGTTGGGCCAACTGGTCCAGGTTCTACGCCTCCGAACGCACCGCGACGGTGACCTACAGCGGTAATTACGTCTTTGCTAACTCGGTTACCCGGGAAGTCCGCCCCAACCTTGTCAGCACTGTGGATATCAGTCCCGACGGCGGCGCGGTCGAGATCACTAACGATGGAACCAAAGCCCTTACGGAAGTATATATTTCCGTTTCCGGCGATCCCAACTGGGGCAGTGACGACCTGGCGGGGACCATCCCGCCTGGCGAAATAGGACTTTGGACAGTCACCCAGGGTGATTGGGATATCAAGGTCGTGGACATCGACGGCGAAACGCACTATAAATACGCGCAGTCGGTCGTAACCAATGCCACGCTCGGTTTGTTGCTCTCCAATTTTGGAAAATACCGGGAAAAACTGGCCTACCATGGAGATATATATGGCAAGTAACAGAAAAGAGAAAACGACAGGAGCGGAGACGACAGCCACAATCACTGGCTTGAGAAGGGAAAAACTCGCGGCGCTGCTGCAGGACGGCGAGAATGTGATCGTCTTTGCCAATCTGCAAGGCAATCTGGAAAAATTCACCCAGGACAACAACTTTTTATATCTGACCGGTCTCAATTATCCTGAATTGATCTATGTCGCCGGCCGATTTGCAGGGAAATTCAATGAGCTGCTTTTCGTCGAACGCGGCGATCCCGAGCGCGAGGTCTGGGAGGGCAAGAAGCTTACGGCGGAAGAGGCCTCACGGATCAGCGGCATTTCCAGGGTCAGGTATCTCGATGAATTCTACAATGTGCTGTCCGGGATGGCCCCCATGATGAAAAAGATCTCTGCCAACCTGGGATTCACAGCATTAAACAGGCCTCTCACATTTCCCATGTATATGCTGGAGCCTCTGCGGAGCAAACATCCCCAGATTGAGATAAAGCAATTGAACGATCTGGTAGCGCCACTGCGCAAGGTCAAAGACACTTGGGAGATCGAGCAGTTGCAAAAAGCTATAGATGTGACCGGGGAAGGAATCCTGGATGTGATGCAAAGCACAGAGGCCCGGATGATGGAATACGAGCTGGAAGCCACGCTTTTTTACTATATCCAGCGCTCCGGCCTGAAACACTGGGGCTTCGCGCCCATCATCGCCGCGGGGATCAATGCCGCGACGCTGCATTACGAAAAAAACGAATGCCGGATCAAGGCAGGAGATCTAGTCTTGATGGACGTCGGCGCTTCCTGCAATAACTACAGCGCGGATATCACACGCTGTTTCCCGGTGGGAGCCAAATTCTCGCCGCGCCAGAAGCAGATCTACCAGACAGTTTTGGACGTGCAAAAACGCGTCATAGCCATGATCAAACCCGGAGCCACCTTAGCCCAATTAAACAACGCCACCCGCGACTGGCTGGCCGAGGGCATGCTTTCCATCGGACTGATCAAGTCTGCCGATGAAGTTGTAAAATACTACATGCACAGTGTCAGCCACTTCCTGGGTATGGACACCCACGACCTGGGTGGCCGCGAAGCCGTGCTGGAAGAGGGAAACGTGATCACCGTCGAGCCCGGCATTTATATTCCTGATGAAAAACTTGGCGTGCGCATCGAGGATGATGTGCTGGTCACCAAACGCGGCCATGAAGTGCTTTCCAAAGCAATCCCCAAAGAGATCGCGGATATTGAGAAACTCCGGCAAAAGGCACTCCGGAAATGAGCAGCAAGGCCATCTACCCCGGCACATTCGATCCCATCACACTCGGCCATATCAATATCCTGGAGAAGGCTTCGCGGCTTTTTGACCAGGTGATCCTGGCCGTGGCCTCTTACACCGGAAAGCAGAATTATCTCACCCTGCAGGAACGCGTTGCCCTCTGCGCTGAGGCGACCAGCCACATTTCCAACGTGGAAGTGCGCAGTTTCGAGGGCCTGGCTGTCGATTTCGCCCGTTCGCTGGAATGCGGAGTGATGATTCGCGGCCTGCGCGCCGTTTCCGACTTTGAATACGAGCTCTCGCTGGCTTTGACCAATACCAAACTCAATCCGCAGGTAGAAACCCTCTTTTTGGTCCCCAGTCTGCGTTATATGTACCTTTCCTCCTCCATGATCCGCCAGCTTGCCGACCTCGGGGCTGACCTCAAGGATTTCGTTCCTCCCTGCGTGGCCAAGGCGCTCGCCAAAAAAGCATAGCAGGATCCGATGGCCAAAAAGGAAACCGTCCCCAAAGAGATCACCCAGGTTTCGGAACGCAGCCTGCCCACCGATGTCAACGCCGAAGCGGGCATCCTTTCCGCGATGCTGATCGATTCCAGCATCGTGAGCAAGGGTATCGAGATGATCAAGGAGGAGTATCTCTCCCGCACGGCCAATAAACTGATCTTCCGCACCATTTGCGAGCTTTTCAACGACAGCGTGGAGATCGACACTGTCACCCTGGTTGACCGCATGCAGCGCAACAACATCCTGGAAAAAGCCGGCGGCGTGCCCTACATCAACGAACTGGCCGATTTCGTGGTCTCCAGCGCCAACTTCGATTACCACCTCAACATTGTGACCGAAAAGGCCCTGTTGCGCCATCTCATCCTGTCCTGCAACGGGATCATCGAAGCCTGCTATTCCTCCCCCAAACCCGTCAAGCAGATCGTGGATGAGGCCGAACAGGCCATCTTCTCCATCGCCGAACTGCCCCAGCACCAGGGTTTCCTGCATTTCAACCAGATCAGCCCCGAAGTGGTCAATGTCATCGACACCATTTCCTCCACCAAAATCCCGGTGGTGGGCGTGCCCAGCGGCTTCAGCTCTTTGGACCGCCTGGTCGGGGGATTCCGTCCGGGACAATTTATCATCATTGCCGCCCGGCCAGCCATGGGAAAAACTTCGCTGGCTTTGAACATCGCTAGCCACGCCGCGGTCAATCTGGGCAAAAAAGTGGCGATCTTCACAATGGAAATGGCCGCCGACGAAGTGGTCATGCGCATGTTCGGCAGCGCGGCGGAAGTCAGCATGGAAGCGATGCTCAAGGGCTACGGCATGAACGAGGAAAAACTCATCCGCATCATGCAGGCCTCGGAAGTCCTCTCCGCCAGGCAGATCTACATCGACGAATCGGGCACCAACACTCCGCTGGAGATACGCGCCAAAACCCGGCGCCTCGCGGCAGAAGTGGGTGGCCTCGACCTCATCATCATCGATTACCTGCAATTGATGACCCTGCCCCGGGACAAGGACAACCGCCAGCAGGAAATTGCCGAAATATCCCGCGCCCTCAAGATCATGGCCAAGGACATGAAGATCCCCGTGGTCGCCCTTTCACAATTGAACCGTCTCCTGGAAAACCGTGAGGATAAGCGCCCCCGCCTGGCCGACCTGCGCGAATCGGGCGCCATCGAACAGGACGCCGACTTGGTGATGTTCATCTACCGGGATGAGTATTACTATCCAGAAAAGACCGAAAAACCCGGCATCGCGGAGATCATTATCGGCAAAAACAGACATGGCTCCACAGGCACGGCGGAACTGGGATTCGTCAAGGAATTCACTCTCTTCCGCAGCCTGGATACCACGCATGAGATTTGATTTCCTGGCCGGGGTCGGGGAATACATTTTGTTTCTGAGCCGGGTGTTTGGCTGCCTGCCCAAGTTTTTCAAACGCCGCCAGGAATTCGTCCTGCAGATGAAACGCGTCGGTTTCGATTCTTTGCTGCTGATCACTCTCACATCCGCTTTCACGGGTTTGGTCACGGCGCTCCAAGCCGTTTACCAGGCCCGCAGCTTCAGCCGTGCCAACATCGTCGGCCAATTGCTGGGCAAATCCACCATGATCGAACTGGCCCCGGTCCTGACGGCTTTGGTCCTGACCGGGCGCGTCGGAGCCGCGATCGCCGCGGAGATCGGTTCCATGCGGGTTAGCGAGCAGATCGACGCTTTGCAGAGCATGAGCATCAAACCCGAGGAATTCCTCTATCTGCCGCGGATCATGGCCGGTCTGGTCGCCTTTCCGCTGATCGTCATTTTCGCCGATCTGATCTGTATCATCAGCGCCTGGGTCTTTTTCTCGGTCCGTTACGGAGTGCATTACCACACTTTTTTTAACAACATGCGCGCCGCCTTCGAGTCCTTTGACCTCATCAGCGGCATCATCAAGGCCATCGTTTTTGGATTTATCATCACGTCCATGGGCTGTTTTTTCGGCAACCGCACCAGCGGCGGCGCCGAAGGGGTGGGCAGCAGCACCACGCAGACCGTCGTTTACAGCTCCGTTCTCATCCTGATCATGGACTTCTTCGTGGCTTGGGTCCTTTTGGGGCATATGCATTGAATACCCACTGCTGCAAGCGCTGTATCAACCGCGCTTCATCACTGAAAATTTTTAAAAGCGGGAACCTGCTTTTAGTGGTTTTCCTGGCGACGCTGCTATTGCTCGCGCCCGGATGCCAGAAACAAAAGACGGAGCCGAGAAAACTCCCTCCCCTGACTCGATTGAACATCTTTGCCTTGGACGAGATCCGCTCCTCCGGTTTCGAAAAGGCAGTGTTGCATGATTTCGCGGCGGATAACAACACCGCCCTGGACATCAGGCTCTTCCCCGATCTGAACTCCCTGCTGACGGCATTGAACCAGAAGGACAACCTGGGCAAGGTGGACGTGGCCTTGGGCTTCGACAGTGCCTTCGCGTTTACGGATTCGCTTTTGGATGTTTTCGATCCTGTGCCGGAAGTCTCCCTTACCGAGATCAGTTACGATATCCCCAAAGATCCGCAAAAACGCCTCGTCCCTTATGCCTACGCCAATCTGGGCATTTTATACAATGAAAAGGCAATCTCCCAGCCGCCTCTTTCTTTTGGCGAATTGCAGGATTCGCGCTATTACTCCCGGCTGGCAGTCTGCGATCCGCGAGCGACCGGCTTGGGGCGCAGCTCGCTGCTCTGGTCGGTGGCGCTTTTCGGCGACGACGGATTTGACCAGCTTTGGAGCAGCCTGCGCAAAAATGTCCGCAAAGTCTATGGTGGTCCCCGCGACGCTTTGGACGCCCTGCGCAAGGGGGAATGCTCGCTGATGCTGGGCTACAGCAGCATCCCAGCCTGGCTGGCGGAAGTCTATCCCGCGGAAAACCACATCAAATCGGTGTTTCCCCAGGAGGGCAGCTTCCAATATGTGGAATCCGCCGGGATCTGTATCGGCGCCCCGCACCGCGCCACAGCGATAAAATTCCTCAATTATCTGATCTCGCCCGATACGCAGCAATTCGTGATGTACAAACTGGCCTTGCTGCCGGTGAATGGAAGAACCACGCTCCGCCACGGATTCGCTTCCGGAGCGCTTAATACCTACACCCACAACCGGCGGCTGAGTAAAGATCTGGTCAGCCAGCGCCTGTCAGCCTGGCTCGAGGCTTGGGACCGCCTGATCAACAGCCTTCCCGGCATCTGACATGCTACCCTTGCCCGAGACGGGCTTCCATATCGTCCTCTATGAGCCGGAGATCCCCGCCAATACAGGAAATATCGGCCGCCTGTGCGTGGCTACGGGTTCTATCTTGCACATCGTCCATCCCTGCCGCTTCCTCCTGACCGACAAAGCCCTCAAACGCGCCGGACTGGATTACTGGCAAGACCTGAAACTAACCG
Source organism: Candidatus Cloacimonadota bacterium (assembly GCA_029565595.1). GTDB lineage: Bacteria > Cloacimonadota > Cloacimonadia > Cloacimonadales > Cloacimonadaceae > Syntrophosphaera. The sequence goes on along the minus strand of JAKQNV010000005.1, from coordinate 6,706 downwards.
AGCATAAGGACTTTTTCGCAGCCTTTGCCACTTTTCCGCCGGATCGCCTTTTCCTCTGCAGCACCAAAGCCGGACGCAGCTATCTGGACATTGATTACAAGCCTGGAGACGCCTTCGTTTTCGGTCCCGAATCCCGGGGCTTGCCGGAAAGTCTTTTGGAACGCTATGCTGACAGATTGATCACCATTCCCATGCATCCCCTCTGCCGCTCGCTCAATCTCTCCAACGCAGTTGCCATCGTGCTTTACGAGGCCATCCGGCAGACCCTGGGTCGCTGATCCTGCATCCCTTTTCGAAAAACAGTCCTTCCCGCCCTTTTTACCCGCTAATTAACCTCTTTTTGTCTTCCCGCCCGCTTCCTGTCCGTTTGGCGGGAAGTCGATGGGAAGTATACAGGAGGCTTCGCGGCAACAAGAAAGCGCGGGAAAACGGGAAATGATCCTATTTGATGAGTTGTTGAACGGCCAGGACCGCCGGGAGAACGCCTTTTTCCACCTGTTCCCTGATCGTCGGAAGCTTTTCTTTTATATCAGGTGAGTTGAAAAAGCGGTTGAGCACCGCTTCCGTGAGCAGCGATTCGAACCACTGGCTCACCTGGTTTTGCCGCCTCTGGTCAAAGACTCCGGACTCCTTGCCCTGTTCGGTGAATTTTTCGATCGCTGCCCAGATCTCCGCCAAACCAGTTTTTTGCAGTGCGCTCCCGGTGATGGCCTTGGTGGTCCAGCCCGGCGTGGAGTGGCGCAGGTAATGCAGGGCGTTGTTGAGTTCGCGGCTGGCCAGTTCGGCGGCCTGGACGTTGTCTCCGTCGGCTTTGTTGACCACCACGAGATCCGCCAGTTCCATGATCCCTTTTTTGATGCCCTGCAGTTCGTCGCCCGCTCCGGCGATCTGCATCAGGAGGAAAAAATCGACCATTGAGCGCACCGTGACCTCGGACTGGCCGACGCCCACGGTTTCGATGAGGATGACATCGTAGCCCGCGGCTTCGCAAATGATCACACTTTCGCGGGTTTTGCGGGCCACGCCGCCCAAAGCCCCGCTGGTCGGGGAAGGCCGGATGAAACTGCCCGGCTGCCGGCTCAGCTGTTCCATCCGTGTTTTATCGCCCAAAATGCTGCCCTTGGACAAACTGCTGCTGGGATCTATAGCCAACACAGCCACCTTGTGGCCCCGCTCCAGCAGCCACAATCCGAAACTCTCGATGAAGGTGCTTTTCCCCGCGCCGGGAACGCCCGTCACGCCGATACGGATGGATTTTCCGGCCTCTGGCAGCAGGACGCGGATAAGTTCCTGTCCCGGCTCGAAGTGCTTTTGGGCGTTGCTCTCGATAAGTGTGATCGCCTTGGCCAGCAAAGTGCGGTCTCCGGCTTTCACTCCTTCCGCCAGGGCAGCCACAGAAGGCATTTTCACATTCGTTGCCGTGGCATTTCTGCCTTTGGCGACCCGGCTGCCGGCGGAACGGGCTTCCAACACCCGCGAGGCGTATTCGCGTCCTGCGTTTTGGGGAGCCCATTCCGGCTTACGGTCTTTGGGCATGGATGTTATTCCTGCAGCAGTTTTTCCAGCAGCAGCGAAGCCGCTTCCGGAAGTTTGGTCCCCGGTCCGAAGATCGCCGCGGCGCCGTGGGAAAGCAGAAAATCGTAATCCTGCGGCGGAATGACCCCTCCCACCACGATCAGGATGTCCGGACGGCCCAGCTTGGCCAGTTCGTCCACCAATTGCGGCAGCAGGGTTTTGTGCCCGGCGGCCAGGGAACTCATGCCGATGATGTGCACGTCGTTTTCCACCGCCTGCCGCGCCGTTTCCTCCGGTGTCTGGAAGAGCGGTCCCATGTCCACGTCGAAACCCATGTCGGCAAAGGCCGTGGCAACGACTTTGGCTCCGCGGTCATGGCCGTCCTGCCCCATTTTGGCGATCAGGATGCGCGGCCGGCGTCCTTCGCGGTCGGCAAAGCGGTCTGTCAGGGCCCTGATTTTCTCGATTTCATCCATTTTGGCGTACTCGCTGCTGTAAACGTTGTTGATCAATTTTATGCCTGCCTGGTGGCGTCCGAAAGCCTTTTCCATGGCGTCGGAAATTTCTCCCAGAGAGGCCCGGGCACGGGCGGCTTCGACTGCCAGTTCGAGCAGGTTGCCGGTCCCGTCTGCGGCGGCTTTGGCGATCGCGTCAAGGCAGGCTTGAGTTTTGGCGTTATCGCGTTCTGTGCGTAGCTTCTTCAATCTGGCGAGCTGGGCTTCGCGCACGGCGGTGTTGTCGACTTCGAGGATCTCCATCGGCGCTTCCTTTTCCAGGCGGTATTTGTTGACGCCGACGATGGTGTCTTCGCCGGAATCGATGTGCGCCTGGCGGCGCGCGGCGGCTTCCTCGATGCGCATCTTGGGCAGTCCGGTCTCGATCGCCTTGGCCATGCCGCCGAGCTTCTCGACTTCCATGATGTGAGCCCAAGACCGCTTCAGCAGGGCGTCCGTGAGGTATTCCAGATAGTAGGAACCCGCCCAGGGATCGATCACTTTGGTGATGCCGGTCTCATGCTGGAGAAAGAGCTGGGTGTTGCGGGCGATGCGGGCGCTGAAGTCGGTGGGCAGGGCGATCGCTTCGTCCAGGGAATTGGTGTGCAGCGACTGCGTGTGGCCCAAAGTGGCGGCCAGGGCTTCGATGCAGGTGCGGGTGATGTTGTTGTAGGGATCCTGCTCCGTGAGGCTCCAGCCCGAGGTTTGGGAATGCGTGCGCAGCGCCATGCTCTTGGGATTTTTGGGATTGAAATGCTTGATGATCTTCGACCAAAGCACCCGCGCGGCCCGGAGTTTGGCCACTTCCATGAAGTAGTTCATCCCTTCCGCCCAGAAGAAGGACAGCCGCGGCGCGATGACGTCGATGTCCATGCCGGCGTTGACCGCTGTGCGCACGTATTCGAGGCCGTCGGCGAGCGTGTAAGCCATTTCCAGATCGGCAGTGGCGCCCGCTTCGTGCATATGGTAGCCGGAAATGCTGATGCTGTTGAATTTGGGCATGTGCTTCGCCGTGTATTTGAAAATGTCGGCGATGATGCGCATCGAAGGTTCGGGCGGATAAATGTAAGTGTTGCGCACCATGTATTCTTTGAGGATGTCGTTCTGGATCGTGCCGTTGAGCAGTTCCGGCTGCACGCCCTGTTCCTCGGCGGCGACGATGTAGAAAGCCATGATCGGGATCACGGCGCCGTTCATGGTCATGGAAACGCTCATCTGGTCAAGCGGGATGCCGTCGAAGAGGATCTTCATGTCCAGGATGCTGTCCACGGCCACACCGGCTTTGCCGACGTCGCCGATCACGCGCGGATGGTCGGAATCGTAACCGCGGTGGGTGGCCAGGTCAAAGGCGATGGAAAGGCCTTTCTGGCCCATGGCGAGGTTGCGGCGGTAAAAAGCGTTGGATTCCTCGGCGGTGGAAAATCCCGCGTACTGGCGGATCGTCCAGGGCCGTTGCACGAACATCGACGGATAGGGTCCGCGCAGGAACGGCGGCAGTCCGGAAAGGTAATCCAGATGCTTGAGGCCTTTGAGGTCAGCCGGTGTGTAGAGCGGCTGGACGTCGATCTGTTCGTTGGTTTTCCAAACCTGGCCGGTATCAGCGGGCTTGCCGGGTTGGGCGGTGAACGAAGGCTTGAGCGAAGTGAAATCTGGCTTTGTCATTTGACCACCCCCATCAGTTTTGCCACGTCCCGCAAGGTGTCGTAAAGATCCGCCCTGATATGGATGAAGGCCTTGATCCCCTGCTGTTTATAACTCTCCGTCATATCAGCCGGAAAACCGGCCAGGATGAGGTTTTTGCCCGGCAATAGTTCACAGAGCCGGGGAACCAGGGTTTGGTAGTTGTCGTCGGTGGAACAGACGCAGAAAGCCGCGGCGCCTGTTTTCAGCGCGGCAGCAGAGGCTTCCTCGGGTGTCGCGAAACCGTCCGGATTGATCACGTCGAAGCCGCCCGGCTGGAAGAATCCCAGCGCGAAATCCGCCCGGGCCTTGTATTCGGCAACGCTGCCCATGTTCAAAAGACAGATCTGTTTATTGGCGGAGCTGGCCTGGATCTCCGAGCGCAGCGTCTCGAGACCTTGCACGGCGCGCAATTTGGGCAGCGGTCCGGCTTCCAGTTCGACGGCTTTTTCCACTTTTGGGATTTGCCCGTCAGCGATTGTGGCAGTTGTCCGTTCCTCGGGATTGGCGTACATGTTTACGCCCACGAACACGTTTTTACGCTTGTGCGTATCCGCGACGCGGGTTTTGGCCATTTCGGCCACCATGGACTGTATGCGGCCGGAGCGTGCCAAACGCACTATGCCGCCGTCTTTTTCGAGTTCCTGCATCAGGGACCAGGCTTTGTCCGCGAGTTCCTGGGTCATGGCTTCGACATAGTAGCAGCCGCCCGCGGGGTCGATGACCTTGTTGAAATGCGCTTCCTCTTTGAGGATGATCTGCTGGTTGCGCGCGATGCGGCGGCTGAACTCGCTGGGCGGGCTGACCAGCTCGTCAAAACAGCCGATCTCCAAACTGTCCACCCCGCCGATCACGCCGGCAAAACCTTCGGTAGCGGTGCGCAGGACGTTCACATAGGTGTCGTAAATGCTTTTGTTGAAATGGCCGGTCTGGCCGTGGATCCAGATCTTTTGCGAAGTTTCGTTTCCTCCGAAGGCCTTGATTATTTCGGCCCACATCAAGCGGAAAGCGCGGATCTTGGCGATCTCCAGGAAGAAATTGGCGCCCAGCGAGAGTTTGACCTGGAAGAGCGGCGCCACTTGGTCAACCTCATAGCCCGAAGCCCCCAAGCCCTGCAAATAGCAGATGGCCGTGGAGAGCGCAAAGCCAAGTTCCTGAACCGTCGAGGCGCCTGCGGCTTCGTGAATGGTGGCGTCGATCGAGATGACGCGGACTCGGGGTGCTTTTTCCACTGCCCAACGCACAGCTTCCAGCATCTTTTGCCAGCTTTCCTCCAAAGGCAATTCCAGATAGCCTTTGCGGATGAGCTCGCCCGTGGGATCCAAACCTACACCGGCTGTCAGCGCAGCCAGTTCGATCTTTTTTTCCGCGGCGTATTGCTCCAGCCAGTTCAGGACTCCGCTTTCGCTGATATCCAGTTGCATAAAGAGCGGCGCGGCCTGCAGATCCACCCCATTCAACACAGTTTTTAGAGTAGCCGGAGAATCCAGCCGCAAGCCCCGCGGATCGTCGCTGTGGGCGAGTTTCAGGTTCACGGCGGTCACACCCAGGTTCAATTCTTTTAATATCTCAGCGTTCAGTTTTGGGGGATCGGCTTCATTAAAACTTTGGGACACCAGCCAGCCTTCGGAGAGAAAACGATGGGGGTCGGAACCGCGCAGGTAGGGGCTTTCGCCGGGTAGGTTATCCAAAAAGCCAAGCTGCATGATGTCTTCGCGGCGGTAGATGGGATCCAGTGTGATGCCTTCATAGGTTTTGGTGCGCATCACCTTGTCGAAATCGGCGCCCTTGAGGCTGTCCACGACCGCCTTTTTCCATTCTTCATAAGCGTTGGGGGGAAACTCGTCCCGAAACTTCAGTTCTTGGTCAAATTCCACTTTCAATGTCTCCTTAAGCCTTTTGCAGCAAGGCCTGCACGGGTTTCATGCCATAAGGCGACCCCTGCACGATGGCGTCCAGGATGGCGCCGCCGCCGGTGAAAAAGTAATAACGGGGATCGTTGGCAGCCTTGGCGAAAATGCCGGGCAAGAGGGCCCCGAAGTCCTGGATCGTGTCGCCGCCGCCGAAGAGTTTTTGGGACTTGCCGCAGCCGTCGATCAAGGTGTAAAGAGCCTTGGTTCCTTCCGTAAAGAGCGCGGTGTAGCCCATCACAGCGTTGACGAAGACGGTCTCGGCACCCTGAAAAACCGCCTGGACGGCCGGATCGGCGAAGGACTCGGGAGCGATGTCCAGCACGTAATTCAGCTCCGTTCCGGGTTTGAGTTCGCTGATCCGGCGCATTCTCCAGGAATCCGCGTTCTCGAAGCTGTCCGATTCGATGATGCAAGGCAGTTCCACGATCCTGTCTTTATAGGCTTCCACGTCTTTCAAAAACTGCGCGGCGAGGTCGAGGTCGCCCTGATCGAGGCCTTTGATCCTGAGGCCGTATTTCACGGCCAGGTAGGCGTTGTAGAGCACGCCGCCGAGGACGAGCTTGTCGCTAAGTTTGATCAGCGAGGAGAGCGGCCCGATCTTGGTGTCGAATTTGGAGCCGGCGACCACCGAAACCAGCGGTCGTTTGGGCTCGAATACCTTTTGCAGGTTGGCGATTTCCTTGAGCATCAGGAGTCCCGCGTAGGAAGGCAGAAATTTGGTCACGTTGTAGGTGGAGGCGTGCGCCTGCCAGCTTCCGAAAGCGTCGTTGACATAGAGGTCGGCCAGCGAGGCCAGTCCTTGGGCAAAAATGTCCGCGGAATCGTCTTTGGCTTCCTCGCCTTGGAACCAGCGCGTGTTTGGCAAATAGACAAAATCCGCCTTGCGTTCCTTGAGATCCCGCACCGCGGCAGCCAGCGGAGCCAGGTCGGTGATGCCTTCGGGGCCGGAAGCCGCGCATTGGGGAACAAGGCCTTGGAGTTGGAGCTTCGTCTCGATGTATTTCACGATGGGCTCGACAGCGTCGCCTTCGGAAATGGTGATGGCGCCGGTCTTTTTGTCGTAGGGACGGCCCACATGGGTCATCAGGACAGGCTTGCCGCCTT
>JAKQNV010000003.1 GCA_029565595.1 Candidatus Cloacimonadota bacterium | reverse complement strand
CGCAGGGATTGCAGTGTTTGACGATCACGGCGGTGGGCTGTTCAAACAAACGCAGGGCGCGCAAGGCGGCGTCGGTGTCCTGGATGTTGTTGAAGGACATTTCCTTGCCATGCAGCACTTTCCAGCCAAACACACCGGAAGCGTAAAATCCTCCGGCCTGATGGGGGTTTTCCCCGTAACGCAAAGGCTGGATGAGCTGTCCGCCCAAGTTGTAGGAAGGTGGCATAACGCCAACTGGCAAAGGTTTTTGTGCCTTGCTGGCAAAATAAATGGCGATGCGGGCGTCATACCCGGAAACCAGGGCAAAGGCCTTGCGGGCCAGTTCCCGGCGCTGTTCAAGACCGATGTCGCCCTGTTCGCGAAGCGTGTCCAAGACGCTTGGGTAATCCGCGGGATCGGTGAGTACGATGACTCCGCGGTGGTTTTTGGCAGCCGCGCGAATCAAGGCCGGGCCGCCGATGTCGATGTTTTCGATGGCCTCTTCCTCGGTCACGTTTTCCCTGCTGATGGTTTGGGAAAAGGGATAGAGGTTGACGGCCACCAGGTCGATGCGGGAGATCCCTTTTTCAGCAAGGGTTTGCAGATGCTCCGCTTTGCCGCGGTCGGCCAAAATCCCAGCGTGGATGGCCGGATGCAAGGTTTTCACCCTTCCGTCCAAAATCTCGGGAAAGCCGGTCAATTCCTCCACCTCGACGATCTGCAGGCCATGGCTTCTTAGGTAGTTGGCAGTGCCAGCGGTGGAGATGATGGTAAAGCCAAGCGTGGCCAGTTCTTTAGCCAAGGCCTCGACGCCAGTCTTGTCCGATACCGTGATGAGCGCGCAGCGTTTCATTTCTCTTCCCCGTCATCCAGCGAGTCGGCCAAATCTTTCAGTTCTTTGCGGGAAATGTAATCTTCCAGGCGCCGGCTGAGTTTTTTATCCGAGTAGAGTTCCAGAGTGAGCCGCACCAGCCTGTTCGGTTCCTTGGGGTAGTGATTGGGATTTTTGCGGCTGTCGAAAACCGCCACCATCACGATCCCGCCCAGAATGATGACCCAGTTCAGATAGATCCAGAGCAGGAAGATGGGCACGGCGGCCAGCACTCCGTAAACGGCCTGGTAACTTGTGAGGTTGTAGATGTAAAAATCGAACACGCTCTTCACCAAGCCCCAAATCACGGCCATCCAAAAAGCTCCGCGGATCAGCGAACTGCGCCGCACCTTGATCGAGGGCATCAGCATGTAGAGGAAGATCAGGCCCACGAACTGAACCAAAAACGGGATCACGTAATTGATCCATTGCAGCAGCGGCATCTTGAGCAGGCTCGATATCAGCGGCAGCGAACTGCTGGAGAACATAAGGACCATGAGCATGATGCCCAGGATGATGGTGCCGAAGAACTTGACCAATTGGCTCACCACGTCCTGCTTTTCGGCGTATTCCATATTCAGGATGCGGTCGAAGGTGTTGCGGATCAGGCGGAACAGCGAATAGGAAGACACGATCAGCACGACGAGGTTGATGATGTTGAATCCGGCGCGCTTGGTGAGCATCTGCCCGATCATGTTGTTGATCGCCAACGCGGAAGTGGGCATAAAGTTGTTGGCGATGGTCATGTAGATCTTTTCCCTCACGTTGAAAAAAGGCAGATCCGGCACGATCAGCACCAGAAACAGGACAAAGGGCACAAAGCCCAGGATGGTGGTGTAGGTCAGCGACGCGGCCTCGCGCAGCACCCGTTCCTTTTTAATCTTGAAGGCAAGTTCCCGGAGGAAAGCCCACAGGTCGCTCAGCACTTTTTTCCGCAGTTCCGGCTTGCGCGCGTAGTCCCAGAGGCCGGTGAGGTCATTGATCACGGTGGAGACAAGCGTGGCCACCATGCTCCACACATTCTTGAAAAATCCCCTTTTCACTTCATCCGGCATCTATTCCTCCCTCAGCGCCTCGACGGGATCGAGCGTGCTGGCCCGCAAAGCCGGCAGCGTTCCAAAAAGCAGGCCCACTCCGACGGAGACCAGCAACGCCACCCAGATCATCTGCGCCGACGCGATCACCTGCAGCTTCAGATATTTCCCCACGCCGCCTAAGACGCCATAACCCAGAATGATGCCCAAAACCCCACCCAAACCGGTGATCAGGACGGTCTGCACCAAAAACTGCAAAAAGACATCCCGGCGCCTTGCTCCAACAGCGATCCGCACTCCGATCTCGCGGGTGCGTTCCTTTACTGAGGCGAGCATGATGTTCATGATCACGATCCCGCCCACCAGCAGCGAGATCACGGCGATCAACACGAAAATGGTGGAAAAGATCTGCGAGTTGCGCTTCATCTGTTCCATCTGTTCCTGAGCGGAATCGACCATGAACAGCCTCTTGCCCCGCTTCAGGTCAAGCACGATGTCCTCCACTTTGCGCCGCAGCTGCTTGGCGGATTCGGGATCGGCGGCTTGCAAACTCAGGCTGTTGATCCTCTGGTTGGGATCGATTTTGCTCAATAGGGTCGAGAGGGGCACGAAAGCCCGCTGGTTCATGTATTCCAGGGCGTTTTCGCCGCCAAAACTCTCACCACCACCCTGGTTTTGCAAAAACTTGGGCTCCATGACGCCCACCACCAGCAATCTGTTTCCGGTATAAGTGACATATTGGCCGAGTGGGGAGCGCGAGGAAAAGAGCTCCGTCGCGGTGGTGGAACCCAACACCACCACGTTGTTGTGGTTGTCGATGTCCAGTTGGTTGATGAAACGCCCGGTTTTAACAGGCCAGTCCTCGACTTTGACCATATCCGGAAATACGCCCAGCAAGCTGCATGTGTAGCCGAGTTCGCCGTATTGCATTTCCCGCGGATTCAGTTGCGTTTGCGGATTGAAAGCCGCAGCCTCGGGCACCTGCTGGCGGATGTAATTGATCTCGCGCAGGTCGAAGCTGGCATCGCCGCCTTTGCTGAAATCGTAGGCCCAATTCTGGTGCACCTCGATCTTGGAAAGCCCGCCGCGTTCGCCCATCCATTCCAAAGTGGATTTGTTCATGCCGTTCACAATCGCCAGAACGACCATGATGCTCATCACGCCGAGGATGATGCCGATGACCGTTACGGCGCTGCGGACTTTGCGGGTGAGAATGTCCGCCAGGCCCACGGACAGCGATTCAGCCAGCGATATCGCCATTTTCGATCCTGCCGTCCATGATGCGGATGATCCGGCCGGCGCGGTTTGCCACTGCTTTGTCGTGGGTGACGATGATCACGGTGTTGCCCTCGGAATGCAGGCGGGAAAATATTTCCAGGATGTCGCCCCCGGCTTGTGAATCGAGGTTTCCGGTGGGCTCGTCGGCCAGCAGGATGGCCGGATCGTTGACGATGGCGCGGGCGATTGCCACTCTTTGGCGCTGTCCGCCGGAAAGCTCCGCCGGTTTGTGCCGGAGCCTTTCGCTGAGACCCACGCTGTCGATGATCTGCCGGGCTTTGAGGTTGCGTTCTTTTTGGCCGGCGCCGGCGTACATCAGCGGCAGTTCGACGTTTTTTAACACGTTCAGGTGCGGGAGGAGGTTAAAGGACTGGAATACAAAGCCGATCTTGCGGTTGCGGACCATGGCCAGTTGGTTCTTCTCCATCTCGCTGACCAACACCCCATCCAAATGGTATTCGCCGGAAGTGGGGGTGTCCAGGCAGCCGATGATATGCATCAAAGTGCTTTTCCCGCTGCCGGAGGGTCCCATGATCGCCACAAATTCGCCCTCACCGATTGTCAGGTCCACTCCGTTCAACGCGCGCACTTTCACTTTGCCCAGACTGTAATCCTTGACCAGGTTGGCAGTACGGATAATTTCTGTCATAATTTTCCACTCGTTAATCCATAATGCCATGCCAAGCCTAATTGTCAATAAAAACTTGACTCCGCCTGGATCCGGTTTCTCCCGCAGCTCTGGCTGGCAGAGCCGGTTTCAAGAAATCCCGGCAGAGCCCGGCAATGTTACTTGAGGAGGATGACTTTGCGGCTGGAGGAGGTATTTCCGGATTCGAACCTGACGAGATACACGCCGTTGGACAGAGCGCGGCCCTGGGCGTCGGTCCCGTTCCAGGCCGGCTTTTCACCTTTGGCTACGGGAAAACTGCGCAGCAACTGCCCTTTCAAATTGTAAACCGACAGCTCGCCCCGTTGGCCTTTGGTATCGATCTGCACGGATTCACGGAAGGGATTGGGATAACATGCCAGAGAATTTTCTGTTCCGGGGACGTTTTCGTCTTCATTGGCTGTGTCGGAATAGAGGTTCACCAATTTGTAAACGTTGGTCCAGATCGAATCGGACACCGTTTGATACAGGACCTGCACTTCGTTGCCGTGAGCGTCGTTGGTGTACAGGTATCTGTAGTAATCCTGCCAGCCTGAGGATCCGTAATTGCTTTGAGCAAGCACTTCGGTCAGGAAGCCATTGGCGTCGTAACTGTATATTTGGCGGCTTACATCCACCCAAGTAGAACCTGGGCCGGATGGATCCTGGTGGACGACCATGGCCAGGCTGCCATCCTCGTTGTAGGTATATAGGGATCTCGAGTCGAAAACAAACTCCCAATCTCCCTGAACGTAGCGCTGAAACCACAGGATCCTCTGCCCGGCGCCGTTATACTCATACACATTGAACAGGTAATCATGGGTGAATCCGGTTGTGTCGTAGGCATAGGTGTTTTCGTTGGTCAGTAATGTGCCGCTGTATTCGTAACTGGTCACGAAAGCGTTATGCCAGTCGTCATTGTAAAACCAATAGTCGTCTTTCTGGGTCAGCAGTCCGCTGCAGATATACAGGTAATGTTCTTTCTCGTTTTTTTGCCAGACGCCGTCAACCACGATCCTGTAGAGCGTTTCGTAGATCTGCCCGGAAGGCGTGTAGTAATACTCCTTGGCGCCCATGTCGGACCAGTTTCCGCCGATATAACGGCTTGTTTCATACAGCACCAGCTGGTTCAAGTCGTCGTAAGTGTACTCATAGCGTGTGTAGGGTTGCCAGGTCCCGTCGAAATTGTATCTCGTGCTCTGGTCGAGCAGCCAGATGCGCTGCGAAGCTGGATATTCCGGCCAAACCTGGTCTTTTTTTCCCAGCGGATAAGTTCCGTTTCCGGATTTCGGACTCAACGGGACAGCCGCCAGAATGACGGCGAGGGCGGCAAGGATCAGCGTTGAAACCAGTTTTTTCATATTGGCAACCTCATGCATTATTTATTCCATATTCCAAATATAACTTGATTCTTCTCTGGGAGTTCTGTCAAGCTAATTTTCCCTGGCTGGATGTTGGGGCCTTTTCTCCTCTTAAAAACCGACGCGGTTGCCCCTCCCAGATTTCCCCCCGAGTTCCCGCCACGCCAGCGGGTACTCTGCGGATAGTGTGCTGGAAGTGGAGGGAATGGTCTTCAGGGCTGGCCAGGCTGGATCGATTTTCCCTGCCACGGCGAAAAAGACCGATCCCAGCAATAAAATCAAACAGCTTCCAATACAGATTCTCCTTCAGGCCGGCAAGTTTTCCTTGACGGAAACCAATTCCCCTCATTTGGCCTCAGGATGATGGATAACGATATTTTCCCAACTTTGAGGGAGTATTACCCTTGCGATACTGATCACGAGTACTTTGCCGGCGGCCACGATTGGTCCGACGGGACCGTTTACCGCTGTAAATATCAGGGTGCTGACCGGCTGGTCAAAGTCATGCCCGCCAGGTCGGAAAACGCCATCGCCATGGTACGCGAGCGCCAGGCCTGGATGGAACATTTGAATCTGCACGGCGTGGATACGACCCTTCCGCTGCGCTCCCCAAAGGGAAATCTGGCGGAAGCCTTCAACCACAACGGAAAGGACTACATCGCCTACTGTTGGCTCTACGTCCCCGGCGGACACGTCCAACTGGGCGATCCGCGCCGCTGCCGTGATTTCTATCAAAAATGGGGCCGGATGCTCGGCAAAATGCACCGCCTTGCCAAAAACTGGCCCGACTGGCTCCACTCCGCTTGCCTTGACAAAAACGGGAAGCCCCTGATCAGCCGGGAAGCGGAATGGCAGGTTTTTTTCAATTGGATCCAGGACGCCGAGGTCAAAGCCGCCTGGACCACAATGAGAGAAACTCTGGACACCTTGCCCGTCAACCGCGCCAACCACGGCCTAATCCACAACGACGCCCATCCCCAAAACATCCTGCGGGACGGCGGCCGGCTGGTCCTCATCGATTTTGACGTGGCGAACTTCCTCTGGTTCGCGCTGGATCTGGCCATCTGCGTTTACAGCGAGTATTCGCGGGTGAATTTCCATTCCGGTTTCGCGCGGCGCAACGACGAACTGGACGAGCTCTTCATCACCCACTTCATGCAGGCCTATGAAAGCGAAAACCGGCTTCCGCCCGAGGAATACGGACGCATCGAGCTGTTCCTCAACTACCGCCGCTTTCTGATGTTCGCCTGTTTCTACGACCAGATCAAATCCGGAGCGCCGGACTACCTCGAAACGATGAAGCACGACATCGTCCAGAGCAAGACCTACCTCCCGCCCGACAATTACTTCAACCGCCATTCCAACTGACTCTGCGGCAGTTAACTGAGAAATGAGTTGACAGCAGAGGCGCCCGGAAAATCCTGACTCTAGAATTAACTGGATTTTTTGCAAGGAGCAAGATAAATGAAACAGGGAATCCACCCCAAATACGAAAAGGTCACAGTGCGCTGCGCCTGCGGAAACGAGTTTGAGACCCGTTCCACCAAAGGCAACCTGCAGGTCGAGATCTGCAGCGTCTGCCATCCTTTCTACACCGGCAAGCAGAAGATCGTGGACACCGCCGGCCGCGTGGAAAAATTCAATAAGAAATACAAACTGAAAGACGAAAAATAGAGCCGCGTCAGTTTAAACGCCATTTACCGCAGCCCAACGCCCGGGAATGGCGTTTTTCTTATCCGGGCTTTTTGCGCAGGTAAACAAAGGAACTTACACCCATGAACGTTAAAAAAGAAATCAACGTTGGCGGCCAGGCCGTGATCGAAGGCGTGATGATGCGCGGTCCGGACGTTCTGGCCACCGCCATCCGCCGCCGGGACGGCTCCATCGAACTCTATAAGCAGCCCTTCACGACCAAGGCCAAAAAAGGCACTTTTCTCGGCTGGCCAATCGTCCGCGGCTTCGTCTCGCTGATCGAGATGCTCCTGATCGGATTCAAGACGCTCACCCTTTCCGCCAACCGCTACGAACTGGATCTGAAAGCCGATGAATCCGCCTCCGGCAAGCAGCAGAAAGAGAAATCCAAATCTGCCCGCCAAACCGAGGATCTGCTTACTTACGTGGTCGCCTTTGGACTGGCCTTTTTGCTCTTCGGCTACCTGCCCTACCGCCTTGCCGACTGGCTGGGCCTGTCCAAGCAAAACCTCTATTTCAACCTCTTCGCCGGGGCTGTCCGCATCGCCTTTTTCGTCCTTTACATCTGGCTGATAAGCCTGATGAAGGACGTCCGCCGCCTCTTCCAATACCACGGCGCCGAACACAAAAACGTGAACGCCTATGAGAAGGAAACCGGCCTGCAGATCCCGCAGATCCAGACCAATTCCACCATCCATCCCCGTTGCGGGACCAGCTTCATGTTCTTTGTGCTGCTGATCGCCATCCTGGTTTTTTCCATCGTGGACACCCTGGTCTCGGTCTTTATCCTGCACGGCAAGGTGCCCGTCCTGCTGCGCCTAGGCTACCACATGCTCTTGATCCCGCTGGTTTCGGGCATCAGTTACGAAGTCCTCAAATTCAGCGGCCGCAATCTCAAACATCCTGTCGTAAAAATGCTGACCGTGCCTGGCATGGCCTTGCAGCGCATCACCACCCAGCCCCCCGACGACACGATGGTGGAAACGGCGCTGGTGGCTATGAAAGCCGCTCTGGACATGGACTTGGAAGGTCACGACGTGAGGGTCATGCAAGGCTGATATGCTGCCCCGGGAAAAGCTCGATGGCCTAAAAGAGGAATTGGAACAGCTGCAGGAAACCGTCTCCGATCCCGCGCTGTTAGGAGACGCCAAACGCTACAAAGAACTGATGCGGCGTTTTCGCGAACTGACCGGAATCTGCGGCGCCTGGGACCGCCACAAAGCGCTGGAAAGCCAGCTTTCTGACGCCAATCACCTCGTCCAGACGGAATCCGACCCGGATATGGCCCAACTGGCCAAAGACGAACTTGACCACCTCCAGCAACGCCTGGAAGAAAGCGAACTGAAACTGCGCGACCTGCTCATCCCCTCCGATCCCAACGACGGCAAAAACGCCATCATCGAGATCCGCGCCGGGACGGGCGGCGAGGAAGCTGCGCTGTTCGTGGCCGACCTGTATCGCATGTACAACTATTACGCCGAGCAAAAAGGCTGGAAGCTGGCGCTGCTGGACCACAACGAGACCGGTTTGGGCGGCTTCAAAGAGATCATTTTTATGCTCAGCGGAGAAGACGCCTACGGCCTGATGCGCTTTGAAAGCGGCGTCCACCGCGTGCAGCGCATTCCCGTCACCGAATCCGGAGGCCGCATCCACACTTCTGCGGTCACCGTCGCGGTGCTTCCCGAGGCTGAGGACGTGGACGTCGAGATCGCCGAAAACGATCTGCGCATCGACGTTTACCGCAGCTCCGGCCACGGCGGCCAAAGCGTCAACACCACCGATTCCGCCGTCCGCATCACCCATCTGCCCACCGGCATCGTCGTCACCTGCCAGGACGAAAAATCGCAGATCAAAAACAAGGCCAAAGCCCTGAAAGTCCTGCGTTCGCGGCTGCTGGACGCCAAACTGAGCCAGCAGGAACAGGAGACTGCCCGCTCCCGCAAGGTTCAGGTCGGCACCGGCGACCGCTCGGAAAAGATCCGCACCTACAATTTTCCCCAATCCCGCGTGACGGATCACAGAATAAACTTGACAAGCTACAATCTCGATTCTTTCTTGGCCGGCAATATAGAGGAGTTCATCCAGGCCCTGCGGATCGCCTGGAGGAACGAGAAGGTAAACGCGTAAATGCCCATTGGGGAAATAATCCTTTGGATCTTTATCCTGCTGGCTTTGCTGGCGCTCATTTTCATCTTTGCCGGCTTTGAGAACGGCGTGATCTCCATCAACCAGCTGGAGCTCGAGAGCAAGGCCAAAAAGAGCCGTTCGGCCGCCAGATTGCTGGATTACGTGCGCCAGCCGGACAAAATGCTCGGCACCACGCTGCTGGGCAACAACATCTTCAACGTCCTCATGGCCTCCATCGCCACCTACCTGGTGCACCAAAACATCGATCCCGCCAAATTCAACGCGGAATACACCTCCCTGGTCGTCGGTGCGGTGGTCCTCGTCTTTGGCGAAGTTATCCCCAAAACGCTGTTTCGGGACAACGCCGACCGCCTCGTGCCCATCTTCTATCCTTTCATGCGGGGCGCCTATTTCCTCCTGAGGCCGCTCGTGGCGGGCGTTTCCTGGCTGAACACAAAGCTGCGCAAAATGCTCCGGGTCACCGAAGGCAACAGCTTCAACTACCTCACCAAGGACGACCTCACCTACCTGCTTTCCCTCACCGAGGGCGACGACATGAGCGAGCCGCAGATGGAAATGATCGAGGACGCCCTGGAATTTACGGAGCAGGAGGCCCACAACGTGATGGTTCCGCGCACCGAGATCGTCGCCATCCCGGAAACCGCCACTATCGCCGAGGCCATTGAGATCGCCCGCGCCGAGGGCTTCACCCGCTATCCCGTGTTCCGCAAGGATCTGGACGACATCGTGGGCATCCTCATCATCTACGACGTGCTCAAACGCGAATACACTCCGGACACGCCGGTCGGCAAGATCGTCCACAAACCCTATTTCACGCCGGAAAACACCGACCTCGATGTGCTGCTGAAAGAGATGCAAAAGCACCACCGCAGCATCGCCATTGTCGTCGATTCCTACGGCGGAACGGCCGGCATCGTCACTATGGAAGACATTCTGGAGGAAATTTTTGGCGACATCGCCGACGAATACGACGAACAGGAAGAGGAAAAAGAGGTGGAACAGGTTTCGCCGAACACCTGGCTGGTCCTGGCCGACACCGAAATCGACCGCCTGGCCGACGAATACGACATCCACCTGCCCGAGGGCGATTACGAAACCGTCGCCGGCCTGATCCTGGACAAACTTGCCCGCATCCCGCACCAGGGACAGTTCGTCAGCGTCGATCCCTACCGCATCCAAGTGCTGCAAAGCACGGAAAAGAAGATCATCAAAGTCAAAATACATAAGATAAGTAAAAGAGGTGAGACATGAGGTTGATGGAATGCGTGCCCAATTTCAGCGAGGGACGCGACCACGCGGTTCTGGACGCCATCGCGGCGGCCATCCGCTCCGTTAATAACGTAGTTTTGTTGGACGTCGATCCCGGCGCGGACACCAACCGCACGGTTTTCACTATGGCCGGTGAGCCGGAAGCCGTTGTGGAAGCGGCTTTCCAGGCCATCAAACAGGCCGCCGAACTGATCGACATGAGCAAGCACCACGGAGCCCATCCCCGCATGGGCGCCACCGATGTCTGCCCCTTCATCCCTATCTCGGACGTCACGATGGAAGAATGCGCCGCCTACGCCCGCCAACTTGGTAAAAGGGTCGGCGAGGAACTGGGCATACCGGTTTATCTCTATGAAAACGCCGCGTCCAAAGAGGAATGGCGCAATCTCGCCACGGTGCGTTCCGGAGAATACGAAGCCCTGCCCGAAAAGGCCAAAGATCCCGCCTGGAAACCGGATTTCGGGCCCCACGCCTTCAACGCCCGCTCCGGCGCCACCGCCATCAGCGCCCGTGAATTCCTCATCGCCTACAACATCAACCTCAACACCCGCGATAAAAAGAAAGCCCACGAACTGGCCATCACCATCCGCGAAAGCGGCAAACCCGCCCGCGACAAGGCCGGCAAACTGCTTAAAGACGCGGACGGCAACAAGATCGTCGTGCCCGGCCTCTTCACCCATTGCAAGGCCGTCGGCTGGTACATCGACAGTTACAACCGCGCCCAGATCAGCATCAACCTCACCAATTACAAGGTCACTCCGCCCCACCTCGTATTGGAAAAAGTGCGCGAACTGGCCTCCGAAATGGGCGTGCAAGTCACCGGCAGCGAACTGGTCGGCCTGATCCCCAAAGCCGCGCTGCTCGAGGCGGGAAAGTATTACCTCCAGAGAATGGGCGAAAGCACCGGCTTCCCGGAACGGATGATCATGGAGACCGCGATCCAGTCCATGGGCCTGGCCGACCTGGGTCCCTTCGACCTCGATAAAAAAGTCATCGAATACGCCATCGCCCGCCGGGACAGCCTCACTGCACTGAGCCTGGAAGCCTTTGCTGACCTGCTTTCCACGGATTCACCCGCACCCGGCGGAGGCAGCGTCGCAGCCCTTTGCGCCGCGCTTTCCGGAGCGCTTTCCGCCATGGTAGCCAACCTCACAGTGGATAAAAAAGGCTACGAAGCCGTGCAGGACAAGGTCCGCGAACTCGCTCCCCGCGGACAGGACATCAAACTCCGGGCCCTGCAATTCATCGACGCCGATACCGACGCCTTCAACGCCATGATGGAAGCCTCGCGCCTGCCCAAAAAGACGGACGAGGAGATCGCCTTCCGCGCCACCCAACTGGAAAAAACCACCCAGCAGGCGATCATGGTGCCCTTCCGCACTTTGGAACTGGCCTGGGACGCCCTGCAACTGGCGCGTGAAGTAGCCTCAGCCGGCAACGCCAACGCCCTTTCCGACGCCGGAGTGGCGGGCCTTACAGCGCTCACCGCCGCCAAGGCCGCGCATTACAACGTGCTCATCAACCTCGCCGGAGTAACCGACGAGGGCTTTAAAACAGACATCCAGAACCGCGCCGGTCAATTATCCGCGCAGTGTGCGCAGCTGGCCGCGGAGATCGAAGCCGCCGTGACGGTGAAGCTCTAAGCGCCGCTCAGCCAGAAAAGGCTTTACCCGCGATGACTCTGGCTTTGCTTATCCTTTACGGCGCGCTGGTCGTCCTCAATTCCCTGGATGGCTATTCCACCTGGAAGGTCCTGCGTCCCAGCCACTACCACCGCGAACACAATCCCGTGGCGCGGCGGCTCTTTCAAAAGCTGGGCCTGAAACTCGGAATCGTCGTGGCTGAAATTCTCTGGATCGGATTCATCACCCTGCTCTTCTTTCTCCTTTGGCGCAATCCCATGTTCAACGGCGCTTTGCTGGTCCTCCTCGGCCTCGGTGTGCTGGCCTTCAGCTTCGTCGTGGTGGGAAATTTCCGCGCCTGGGGCCGGCTCCGCAAACGTGAGGAAACCCTCGCCGCCCGGAAAAGCGAAGGCCAAAACCAATGCTGAACATCGCGCTCAACGCCCTCCAATGGTTCTTTTCGCAGCTCTGGCTGCTGATCGTCCTTTTCGCCGCCTTTGTGCTCCTGAACGTCCTGGACGGCCATTCCACCTGGATGGTGCTGCGTCCGGACCACTACCGCCGCGAACGCAATCCCGTGGCGCGCTGGATCTTTCGCAAGTTCGGCCTGCCGCGTGGGATCGTCATCTTCAAATTCGTGCTGCTGTTGGTTCTGGGCGCCCTCTTCGCTTTTTACGCCGCCTCGGACACCTTCACGCTCAACATAGTGCTTTTGGTCGCGGACATCGTCTTTCTGGTCGTTGTCCTGCACAATTACAAGGTTTACAGAAGGATGGCCCCGCGCCGGCCGCTTGAATGAGGTAAATCCATGAAAGCTCTCTATCTCGCCATGATCCTGGTGTTGGCCGTGGTGGCGCTTGGCGCCCAGGTCAACGGAAACATCCAATACTTCGGTGACAAGGCAGTCCTGCATGTCTGGGGCGACCATTGGGAGCGCGGCGTCGCGCAGGGCTACTATCTTGGCGAGGGCGTCATGGACGTCTTCCAGCAGTTCTATTTCACCATGGTCGCCTTTTCCAATCCCGATTACTATAATTACCTCGGAACCTACTACCAGCAACATTTCGTCACCGATCCGGATCTGCTCAGCGAAGCCCAGGGCGTCATCTCCGGAATGCAGCAAGCCGGCGTCAGCCTTTATCACAGCGGTTTGCAGCGCGATCTCGGAGCCGCTGACCTCCTGCAGGCCAACGCTTTGCTGGATCTCATGCAATTGGTACAGCCGGAGGGCGGAAGTAAACTTAAGCTTGGCTGTGCCTCGCTTTCCAGTTGGGGCGTTTCCACCTTGCAGGATACGTTGCTGGCGGGATCCTCGGTCATCACGCGCTTCCTGGATTGGAGCCTGAACGACGCGCTGCTGTCCAATCCCGTCCTGGTTGTCCACCATCCTTCCGAAGAGGATGAGCAGGAGTGGATGAGTTTCACCTATCCCGGCCTTATCGGCGGCCTTTCCGGGATCAATTCCTCCCGCACCGGCGCCTTCCTCAACGTCGGGAACGACCATTCCGCCAGCGTTTATCAAAACCTCACCCCCATTTTCTGGGATGTCCGGCGCGGACTGGAAAGTTCCGATTACAATTCCGATGGGCTGGGCACCTCCCTGGATGTTTTTGATTCCATCGCCGACGGCCTTCACCTCACCGGCACCGTCACCCACTGCGTCAGCGAAAACGCCGGCGATATCGTTCCCGTGGTCGTGGAAACCAACAACAGCGGAACCGTGGCTCGCTACTACAACATGAACGGCAACCTGCCCGGCGAAAACCTCGCCGCCACCAATCATTTCCGGCTCCTCACCTATCCCACCTGCTGCACTCGCTACGCCAACATCCAGGATTCGCTCAACGCCAATTCCAATATGACCGCCAAACGCCAGTGGCGCGTGCTTTCCGGAGCGGCCGGCATGGACGACAACCTCGCCGCCATCCAGTATGTGCCCTCCACCGGTGCCATTCTGTGGTCCAGCGCCACTTTTTCCCTGCCGGCTTTTCAAACTCCCGCCATCACGCTCAACGCGCAGGATCTCTTCGATTTTCCGGTCTCCGCCCAGGATGAACTCGCGCCATCGGCCTCAACTTCGGTGTCCTGCTATCCCAATCCCCTGGCAGGTTCCGCCGCGCTCAATCTGAAAAGTTCACTGCCCCTGCGCGCCTGCACCCTCTTCAACCTGCGCGGGCAAAAAGTCCTCTCAGGGGAATTTTCCGCTCCGAAAAACGAACTCCAACTCGATCTGCCTGGCCTGCCCAATGGGCTATATCTCCTCCGCCTGCAGGACGGACGCGGCCTCAGCGTCCTCAAAAAAGTCGTGGTCAACGGCTGACACCAGACTCTACATGGTATTGCCTTGTAATATAGTTAATTAGGCGTTAATTTGCGAGCCATTCTCGAGCACCTGCTCCTATCTGCCTGTTTTTAAATAAAATCCTTATTTCCCATTACAGGGCCCTCCCTATCATTACGGGATCAATACGGGATCAATACGGATAAAACCCGTAATGATCCCGTATTGATCCCGTATTGATCGTAAGAGCGTTGATAAGAATACTCGAGAAATTTCATTGAAACTGAGGATTGAAACTGAGGATCAGTGAGAAGGAAAATTTGTGGTTGGCCACAGGGCGAGACATCCTGAAAAGTTGCGAACAGGCTGGCCGGAGCGAAACCTGTGAGCAAGGCCTAACCTCTTTTCTATTGACAAAAACCGGGTTGGCAAATCTTGTTACATGATGGCAAAATATAGTTGCCAATGCTGTTAAGCGCTTCGCAATTGGAGAACTTATGAAGATCCTGATCACCGGAGGGGCCGGCTTTATCGGCTCACATCTGGCGGAAAGACTTTTGGAGGACGGCCACCAGGTCAGCATCATCGACAACCTGTCCACCGGCCGCCTGGAAAACATAGAATCGATCAAAGAAAACGGCAATTTCCACTACACCATCGGCAGCGTTTTGAATCGCCAGCTGATGGAAAAACTGTTGGCCGGGGTCGATCAGGTTTACCATCTCGCCGCCGCCGTGGGCGTCAAATACATCATCGAAAACCCCCTGCTTTCGCTGAAAACCAATATCGTGGGCACGGACAACGTGCTCGAACTGGCCAACAAACACAAGGCGAAAGTGCTGATCACTTCCACCTCCGAGATCTATGGCAAAAGCGAAAACATACCTTTTTGCGAAGGCGACGACCGCCTGCTGGGATCCACCCACATCAGCCGCTGGGGCTACAGCTGCAGCAAGGCGATCGATGAATTCATGGCCCTGGCCTACTTCCGCGAAAAACGCCTACCGGTGGTGATCGTGCGCTGTTTCAACACCGTAGGCCCGCGCCAAACCGGACAATACGGCATGGTACTCCCAAAATTCATCAAGGCCGCCCTGCTCGACCAACCGCTGGTCGTGTATGGCTCCGGCAAGCAGACGCGCTGTTTCGCCGACGTTTCGGACGTCGTGGACGCCTTCATCAAACTGATGAGCACGCCGCAATGCCAGGGCGAGATCTTCAATGTGGGGACCACGGAATCCATCTCCATCGAGGATCTGGCCAAAAAGGTCCGGGAAATGTGCGGCAGCAAGTCCCGCATCGATTACATGAGCTACGAAGACGCTTTCGAAGAGGGATTTGAGGACATGATGAACCGCATGCCCTCGCTGGACAAGATCAAAGAATACATCGGCTACGAGCCAAAATACAACCTGGACGCGATCATCCAGCGCATGATCGACTATTATGAAAACTAAGCTCCTGCTCGCGGCGCTGCTCTGCCTGGCCTCGTTGCTGGGCGCGCAATTGAACATCACCGCCCCCGCCCAGGCGCTGATCTCCGTAAATGTGACCGGCTTCGTGGCCAATCCGGGCAGTTACCAGGTCACCCCGATAAACCGGGTGATGGACGCCGTGAACCTGGCCCGGGCTTTGCCCAGGGAAGCGGTCGCGGCCGAATTGCTGACTCCGCAGAAAGCGTTGGAAGCGGCCCAGGACTCCCTCTACGCCAATTTCCAGGGCTTGCGCAGCGTGAAACTGGTCCGGGGGGGTAAAACGGTCAACTGCGACCTGTTAAAATTTACGCGCAGCGGCGACCTGCAGGAAAATCCGCTGCTCAAAGACGGCGACGTGATCATCGTCCCGGCGCTCCACACCTCCGTTTCCATCCTCGGCGAGGTCTATCTGCCCGGCGAATACGAATTTCTGGAGGGTGACAACCTGGCCACTGTGCTCGCTTTGGCGCAGGGCTTCACTCTGGGCGCGGACATGAAAAGCGTGCACATCTACCGCTACAGGGAAAACCTTGCCGATTTCGACATCCTGAGCTACGACCTCCGCAGCCAGGATCCCCAAACGATAGAACTCAAGCCCTACGACCGCGTGATCGTCGCCAAAGACTCCGAATACCGGCGCGCCTGGAAGATCAAGGTGGAAGGCAGCGTCAAGGCTCCCGGCGAATACCTTTTGACCGAAGGGACCACGCTCTACGACGTTTTGCTGCTCTGCGGCGGACCCACGGAGCGCGGAAACCTGAACAGCGCGATCTTTGCCAACCAACTCGGGACGCGTGAACCGGATCCGGAATTTGAGCGGCTGAAAACGCTGGCCATGGCCGATATGACCGTTTTTGAATACCATTACATGCGCACCCGGATGCGCCAGTTTCCCGGCAAATACAGCGTCGATGTAGCCCGGACCTGGGCTTCGCAGGGCACTGAGGACAATCCTGTGTTGCGCGACGGCGATTATCTCTATGTGCCGGAAATGCTGGACATGGTCGAGGTTAGCGGTCAGGTCATCAAACCCGGCCTCATCCCCTGGTCCGAAGGCAAGACCTGGGAGTATTACATCCAATCCGCGGGAGGTTTGACCAACAACAGCCGCTGGAAAGGCATCCGCCTCATCAGCGCCTCGAGCGGGAACTGGGTCAAGCCATCCAAAAAGGTCCCGATCAATCCCGGCGACACAGTGTTTGTCGCGCAAAAAACCGACCGCGATCTCTGGACCGACCTGAAAGACGTGCTTTCCATCACGTCGCAGGTGGTCACCATTTTCCTTGGCGTCCGCGCCATTTCAGCGAAATAAGGAGCAGAACCGAAATATGAAAGTACCGATGCTGGACCTGCACGCGCAATACGAACCGCTGCTGCCGGACATCCGCGAAGCCCTGGAACGGGTTTTTGCAAGCCACGCCTACATCATGGGCCCCCAGGTGAAAGAACTGGAGGAGAAAGTACAAAAATATCTGGGCATCAAACACGCCATCGCCTGCGCTTCCGGCACCGACGCTCTCGTACTGGCCGTCAAGGCGCTCGGGATCGGCGAAAACGACGAAGTGATCACCACGCCCTTCACCTTTTTTGCCACAGCCTCCTCAATCTGGCGCAACCACGCCAAACCGCGCTTCGCCGATATCGACCACCGCACCTTCAACCTCGATCCGGACAAGCTCGAAGCCGCCATCACGCCCCGCACCAAAGCCATCATGCCGGTGCACCTTTTCGGCCAATCCTGTGACATGACGAGGATCATGGAGATCGCCAAAAAACACGGTCTGGCCGTGATCGAAGACAACGCGCAGGGCATAGGCTGCACCTGGGGCGGCAAAATGAGCTGCTCGTTCGGGGACATCGGCACCCTGTCCTTTTTCCCCAGTAAAAACTTGGGCGCCATGGGCGACGCCGGGATGTGCCTGACCAACTCCGACGACCTGGCCGCCAAGCTTCGCCAATTGCGGGTGCATGGCGAAAACCCCAAGTATTTCCACAAATGGGTGGGCCTCAACAGCCGCATGGACACGCTGCAGGCCGCCATCCTGAACGTGAAACTGGACCGTCTGGCCGACTGGAGCAAAGCCCGTCGCGCCAACGCCGCCTTTTACGACGGGCATTTGCAGGACATCCCGCAGATCCAGACACCGTATATAAATCCCGACGCTGTGACCATTTACAACCAATACACGCTGCTTTGCCAGGACCGCGACGCGCTGCTGAAACATCTGCAGGAAAAGGAGATCGGCTGCGCCATTTATTATCCGCTGCCGCTGCATTTGCAGGAGTGTTTCGCCTCCTTGGGCTATAAGAAAGGCGATCTGCCCGTGGCCGAGGAGACCGCGCAAAAAGTGCTGTCCATCCCCATCTATCCGGAATTGGCGGACGCGCAGAAGCAATACGTGTGCGATGCCATCCGGGAATTCTACGCGGGAAGGCCCCAATGAACCTCGTGGTCTGCGTCAAACAGGTCCCCAACACCACCGAGATCAGGATCGATCCGGTGACCAACACCCTCATCCGCGAAGGTGTGGAAAGCGTTCTCAATCCCTTTGACGCCTACGCCATCGAGGAAGCGGTGCGCCTCAAAGACAAATACGGCGGCACGGTCACGGCCCTCTGCATGGGACCGCCCCAGGCCGAGGAAACCTTGCGGGAAGCGGTTTCCCTAGGGGTGGACAATATCATCCTGCTCTCCGACCGGCGTTTTGCCGGAGCCGATACCTGGGCGACCAGCCTGACTTTGGCCGCGGCGATCAAAAAGATCGGCGAGGTGGATCTCATCCTCACCGGCCAGCAGGCCACTGACGGCGACACAGCGCAGGTGGGACCCGGCGTGGCGGCTCATCTGCAGATCCCGCAGACCTGTTTTGTGCGCCATATCGAGGAAGTCACCAGCTGCAACATCACCCTGCAAAGGCTTATGGAAGACGGCTACGACCGCGTCCGGATCAAACTGCCGGCTGTAATATCCGTCGTGAAGGAAATCAACGTTCCGCGCCTGCCTTCGCTGCGCGGCAAACGCAACGCCCGCGCCGCCGAATTGAAGGTCTGGAATTCCGAAGATCTCGGCCTGGACGAAAAGGACATCGGTCTGAACGGCTCGCCGACGCAGGTG
>JAKQNV010000179.1 GCA_029565595.1 Candidatus Cloacimonadota bacterium | reverse complement strand
CAGGCGGGCTTGGGTAAAGGGGAACACCGCGTCGTCTGGGACGGCAGGGCCGACGCGGTGTTCCCCTTTACCCAAGCCCGCCTGCAGCAGCGAGCCGACCAACTGCCCGCGGACGTTGAAGATTTCCACGCGGACAGGCATGGCCCTGCTGATGTTGAAGACGATCTCCGTGCTGGCGGAGAAGGGATTGGGATACGCTTCCAGAGAAACGACCGGAGAAATGTCCGCGGGATCGGAAACAGCCACGGCGGTCAGGACGAAATTGACGATCACCATGCCATTGGCAGTGACCGTGACGTTATCCTGCGTGGCGGGGGCATAACCTTCTTTGCTGCAGGTGACGCTGTAAACGCCCGCCGGAACCGTCATCGAGTATAGGCCCCAGGCATCGGTGTTGGCAGTCACAGTTCCGGCGGTAACAACAGCTCCCGCGATCGGGTCGCCGGTAGTAGAGGTCACCTGTCCGGCTATCTCCCCGGTGTGCGTGACAGGCGGTCTTTCGTAGCATCCCATGTCGATGCGGGCGACGCCGTCGTCGTCTCCGTCAACGACCCGGGGTTGTCCGAGCAAGTCGGTCAGGGGCAATCCCAAACCGGTGGGATCGGGAGTTCCCATGTCGATGCAGGGAGAGGTGGGAAGAAGTGTGAAATCGTCGTTTTCCTCGTCCGCGAAGAGGGGATTGCCGTGGATGTTGGTGGCTCCGCCCTGCGCGACCTGTGTCGAGCAATAGGATAGGGTGTAGGTGGTTTCGATGTTGCTCACCGCGTCGGGCTGGTTGTCCCAGAAAATGCAGTTGGTGAATGCCCCGGGCTGGTCCAGGATGTTCAGCCAGACCGCGCCGCCGTCCATGGGCGTACTGTTGCCGGCGAAGGTGCAGTTGGTGATCTCGCAGCTGCCGTGCGTGATGCCGATGGAGCCGCCCCTTCCGGTGACCGTGTGATTGCCCTGGAAGAGGGAGTTTTTGATCACCAGCGGCGAGTAAAGGCAATAGATGCAGCCCACGGCGTTGGCGGAATTGAGTTCGAACTTGCAGGATGTGATGTTGATCGCCGGACATTCCAGGATATACATAGCGGCGCCGAACACGTTGGAGTAATTGGCGAAGAAGGCGCAATCGGTAAAATTCGCGGATCCGTCTTCAATATAAACTCCGCCGAACCACTCGGTGTCGCAGCCTTTGATCAGGCATCCGTTCATGTTGATGTTCGTCTGGTTTTTGGCGTAGACCGCGCCGCCGTCGGCAGCGGTCATGCACCTGATAAACTGACAGTGGTCGAAGGTAAGCGTTCCCGCGAAGTCAGCCCAGATGGCTCCCCCGGAATTCAGGGGATCGGACACGCTGGCGCCGTTCACCGCCTTTCCGTAACTGAAATTGGTATAGGTGAAGGCTGAGGGCTGGTTTCCCGCGCTTCCGCTATTTGAGAATCTGATCGACTGCCAGCCCAGCAGGGTGTCCTGGGCCGTGAAGGTGATGTTGTTGTCGACATTTCCGTTGCACACAATCTGGCCATAGACGTCGAGTTTGTAAGTGCCCTGAAAGACCACGTCCACGCCTGGCCCGACGGTCAGGGACTGCAGATCGGATATGGAAATGTCGCCCATGATCCGGTAGGGTGAGCCAGCGGCATCCCAACTGCCGGAGACCGGGCCGGCCGGTATGATCGTTTCGGCAGTCAATCCGATAACCAG
Source organism: Candidatus Cloacimonadota bacterium (assembly GCA_029565595.1). GTDB lineage: Bacteria > Cloacimonadota > Cloacimonadia > Cloacimonadales > Cloacimonadaceae > Syntrophosphaera. Next base: position 17,322 of record JAKQNV010000179.1, on the reverse strand, counting down.
GAAGGCTGCCAACAGGAGCAATAGCGGAATTTTCATCCTTCACCTCGTTATGTGTGATTATTCCGGAGGATTGTGGGTATCGGCCGTGATCTTGAAGAACTTGTAAGGTTCCGTGCCGGTATAGGTATAGCCGGGCACAGCCGTTATGGCGACCAGGGTCCAGGACGTGGGGTTGTAAGGCTCGGTCGTGCCATAGATCCTGTAGCTGTTGGCGTTGGTAACGGCATCCCAGTTCAAGACCACTTCCCCAACTGCGTTGTTGGCAATGACTGCGACAGGCGCTCCGGAGAAGGGATTGGACTGGATCGTAAATCTGCTGGGAGGCTCCGTCACGGCGTTGCCGCCGGAGTTGACTGCCTGCACCGTCCAGTAATAAGTGGTGTCGAAATCAAACTGGAAGGGCTCCGCGGGCTCGGTCACCGGATTAAAGGATGTCCCGGGGATGTTGTCGTAGAACTGTTCCTCGTAGATGGTCTCTTCCGACGAAGCGATGAACAGGACGTAGTAGAGCGGCGGATCGCCGGCTGCCAGGTTGGGAGTCCAGGTGAAATTGAAACCGTCCGCGGACACCCCGGTCGCCAGATCGGCAGGATAGGTCAGCGCCGGAGCAGCCGGAGCTTCGACCGTTCGCACCAGCACATCGTCGATGAAGATATTGTTGCCATATTCGCTGACGCCTTCGAAGATCAGGTAGAGGTTGGTACTGGCGCCCGTGAACACAAACGTATAGGGATACCATTGGTTGGCAGTCGCCTCGACCGGCGAGAAGCCGTAATACCTGTGGATCGTTCCCAGCAGCGTTCCGCCGGCGGTACTGGCCGTGCTGCTGATGTAGACGTTGACGCCTTCACCTGTCTTGGTGGCATAGCCGCTGTCCCGGTACATCCAGAATTTTACTTTGTAATACTCGCCTTCAGGGACGGCCAGCGGCGGAGAAACCAGTTCGGCCCTGCCGCCGGATTGGATCGAAAACGCATTGTACCTGGCCATCGCCGCACCGCTGTGAGTCGTGCAAGTCGGGGATGAGCCAGCGGTCACGCGGTCCCAAATGCCGGGAAGGGTCGTCCCCGCCGTCTTGAAGTTGTTCCAGCCGATCGGCGCGAAGGTCGTGCCATCGAAGCTTTCCGACCAAGGGAATACGGTCACGGTCGGATCGGCCCAGGTGGTGAAACTCCACACAGCATTCGGGGACGAATCCCCGACGCCGTTATACGCCACTACTTTCCAGTAATAGACAGTGTTGTAGAGCAGCGGTTCCGCGAGGGTGTAGTTTAAGTTGGCGGTTGTGGTCAACAGTGTGGCGGGATCGGGATTGGTGTCGCAATAGAGACGGTAGCCTGTAGCCACGCCCCCGGTGGTCGGAACCGACCAGGAGAAGGCGACCAGCGGATTGACATCGACGGCCGAATTCGCCGGAGCCACCAAAGTCGCCGGTCCTGGCGCCTCTGCCGTTATCTCGGGACCGAACACGTGGTCGATCGCGATCGTTGCGGTCGAAGTCGTCGTGAATACCTGGAAGCCCAGGAAGTAATTGCCCGGAATGCTGCTCAGGTCGATGCTCTGGTAGTTCCAGACCGTGGTGACCGTCGGCATCGTGATCAGCGGTCCGATGGGATTCCATGTTACGCGGTCCGGCGAATAGACGACCTGCAGGCGCCCGTAACCGTTGCTGGAACCGGCTTTGTAGTAGAAATCGAGGGTGGAGGTCCCGGTGATTGTCACTTTCGGTGTGGACAGCGTCGCCGGCGTAGTGCTGGCGGATTTGCTGGCCACAGCCGTCAGATGGTAGGGATTGGTCGTCGAGCGGGACCAGCCGTTGGGATTCAGCCAGCCCAGGGGCGGGAAGGCGGTGCTTTCGAAGCTTTCCGCCAGTTGCGTGGTGGTTGGCGTTTTGAAACTCCAGACGGTCCCGGCCGTCACTCCGAAGATGTTGCGCGCGTCGATCCGCCAGTTATAGACGGTATTGGGCGCCAGCGTGGGAGTGTAGTTTTGCGCGCCGGTGTTCGTCACGTAAGGCGGGGAGGCTTCGGTCCCGAAATAGACATCGAAGCTGCTGGGATAACCGCCGGTCTGCAACCAGCGCAACACGCCGTCCAAAAAGGTCCAGCCGCCAACGGCGGGATAGACCAGCGCCGCCGCGTTGGGAAGTCCGGTGACGGTCACGCTGTAGCTGTAGGTGGTGCCGCTGGCGGGATAGACCGTCGTGGACAGGGTGGCCATGGCCGTGTTTGTCGTTCCGGCTGTGGAGGCCGCCCAGTCGGTGGTGACGGCCCGGTTCACGAAATCGGCGTTGGTGATGCCCCGCAAGCCCACCTGTGGATGGGATGTGGAGGTGTAATTGACCAGCATTTCCCCGTAGACGAAATCGATCGCGTCGGTGGTCTCATGCAGCCGGATCTGGAAGTTGTAATCTTCGCTTGTCCCGGCATAGCGCCGGAAGTTTTTCCATTGCACGACGAAGATCCGGTTGGGCGCTTCGCCCAGGGTCTGGTAGCGGACCTCGCCCAGGTTCCCTTCATCCACGTTTCCCTGCAGATCGCGGCCCAGGGCTGAAACATTGCCGTCTGCCACGTAGGTGTTGCTGACTGGTGTGTAACCCATCGCGGTGACTCCGCCAAATTCGATATAGCCGTTGCAGGACACGGCACATTCGGAATAAGGCAGGCCGTTGAAATGGAAAGGAAAGGAAATCGGCGTCGCGGTGTAGAAACCCTCGTCCAGTGAGTTGGTGCCGGTGCCTCCGACGGTGGCGGTCGCCAAAACCGTCCCGCCGGTGATCTCCGTATAGGTCCCGGCCGCGTAGCTGAACACGTAGCCTGAAACCTGGGCCCAGCCTGTGCCGGCAAGGCAGGCCAGCGCCAAGAGCAGCAGAGTAAACTTGCTCATATAAACTCCTTGCAAAGATAGCGGTTGTCTGGTTGCTGCTTTTATCCGGTCGATAAAAGCTCCTGTTCTTGAATTAAGCAGCGCTTGTTCCGTGCGATGAAAGAAAGCGCTGGGCGGGGGTCAAATATAGAGTGTGTTTGGTTTTGACGTGGGATAAAACTGCGGGCTGGGCTTGCGCTTCCGCCGGTATTTTGCTTTGGGTGCAATTGATTTCGGAACGTAGGCTAACTCCTGCGGGCGGCGCCGTTGAGGAAAAGTTCCGCCAGCCTTTTGGCGAAATCCGGTCTGGAGCCGGTTTCCAGACTGTCATCGGCCAAGGCAAAGATCCCTTTCAGGTAGCCGGAGATCACCAGCGGATAGAGATCCATGTCTTCCGGGCGGATCTCCTCCCTTTGGACTGCCTCCTGCAAAATGTCCGAGACGTGTTCGTTGAGCATGGCAGTCAGCGATTTCTGGCCCGGGGAGTTGGCGTCGGCTTCCTTGGCCTGCAAAGCGTGGTGGGTTACAGTGCGGTGCCTGGCCAGAAAACCTTGCAGGGTCTGGAACAGCTTTTCCAGCCGGGCTGCGACGTCCTGGCCTGCGGTCTGCGCCAGCGACTGGCGGATGTGGTCCTCGGCCATCTTGCGGCGCTTTTCGATGATCGTGTCGATCAACAGCTGCCGGTTCCCAAAATAGTTGTACAAAGTGCCAATGGCCACGCCCGCCTTTTCCGCCACGTCTTCCATGCGCATGTCGTTTTCATTGCTGATAATGACGGACACGGCGGCTTCCAGGATCGCTTCGCGGGTCGATTCTTTGAGCTTATCCCTGAGGTTCATTTTCGAATTGGTATTCATAAGTTGAATCTATTTTCATTCCGTGAATCATGTCAAGCTGAATCATACGCTAACCCCATCTACCTCAATTATAATCTATGCCTAAGCCCTATATTTTAATGAGTTAATCTCTTAAATTGAATTTGATCGCTCGCGATAACAAAAGTGAATCCTGAAGCCATTGATGACGGATCGCCCCGTAGGGGTAGAAAGATATGAAGACCACAAAGGCCTTCAGAATTGGATTGTGTGTCGCGCTCTCCGGGGCTCTTCTCCCGATCGGATTGACTGGACCGTTTTTACACACCAATCGTAGAATAGACCGGTCCAAACTACGGTTATAGTATAAAAATAGTCAGATTACCGAATCCCCGCGGGTTCAGAATCGTCCTAATACTTGACCAGTTTACAGTGGCCGTCCGGCCTGCCGTCCAGGCTCAATCTGGCCAGGTAGATGCCTTTGGGGCAGGAAACCCCCTTTTCGTCGTGTCCGTCCCAAACGACGGCCTGGCCGTTGCGGATGGCGTAGGCGCAGTCCAGGACCCTGATCTTCTGGCCTTTGACGTTATACACGGCCAGTTCCGCGTTCCGGAAAGAACCGTCCCCGGACTTGAAGGCCCCGACCGCGATGGAGCTCGCGATTTTAAAGGGATTGGGGGATGCCGTCAGACGGGGAGCCGGGACCAGGACGGGATCTTCGGCCGCGGAGAGATTCAGGGAGGCCGGAACGATCTCGCTGGGCAGGACGATTTGGTTGGCGCCGGGATCGTAGACGGAAAGAACCTGCAAGTCATACCAGACGTCCTCTTGCAGGCCGCTCAGGGTGTAGGTCCTGGCCGAGCCCGGCAGTTGGATCTCGTTCCAGTCGCCGGTACCGGAGATCCGGTGCTGGAGCAGAAAATGGTCCGGATCGGAGTAAGAATGCCAGGCCAGGTCCAGCGTTCCGGGAACCGCGCCGGGGCTGTAGCCCAGCCAGGGCAGACAGGGCTGGGATGTATAAGGCCCCAGGTCGAACGAAGAGGCGATGAAGTTTTCGCTGAATTGGGAAAGCTGTTTCAGGCTGATAAGGTCGGGGGCGGCGAAATGGACGCTGTACCAGCTCAGACTGGCTCCGGGAGCGAGATGCCAGCGTCCGGCGGGATTGGGATCCGCGGGCGTGGGGATGTTTCCGCAGAGGGCATTCAGGAAACGCGTGTCGTTGGGCTGGGGCTGTTCGTATTCCGGAACGTTCGGATCCAGCGGGCGCAGGGGTAGGAATTGGGTGTAATTGGGATTCCGCCCGGTGAGCAGCCAGTGTTTTTCGTTGGGAGTCTGGCGGACTCCATAGTCTGGATACAGGTCCAGCGGATGGAAGTCGTTGGGGCCGTCCCCAATATGCCAATACCAGCAATTGCGGTTGCCTCCGCCTCCCGGCAGCAGGAGTTTGTGTCCCAAATACCAGGGCTCCAGGCCGGCGTCGCCATCGGCATCGTAGCTGTAGCCAAATTCGTAGCCGGGGCCCTTCACGTAGCCGCTGATGTCGTCCCCCGCGATGTTTTCCGTCCCGGCGGGACCCATGTCCGCGTCCACGTAGTTGCCCAGGGCGAGGTCGTAGAGGGTGTCCGCGTCGCTGGTGTTGTAAACGGTGTATTGGGTAACCACAAAACTGGACAGGGGCAGGGGGCTCCAGGCGTAACTGGCCTGGTGGACCGCCAGTCCCAAAGGATAATGCGTGTTCATGGAGCGGGATGAACCCCAATCGCGGTCCCCGACCGTGCCGAAGGGGCAGAAATCGTAGTAATAGGCCGAGAGGGTCTCAAATCCTGGCGTAGCGAAAGGTTCCGGCTGGGGAATTGTGAAACAGTAGGTCCCCAGCGGATCGGGAAAGGCAAACTCCCGGGGCGAGGGCTGGCCCAAAATGCTCGTCAGGACGATGTCCTGGCCGCTGTATTGGAGGTAGAGGTCCGCGGCGTCGGGATTGCCCGCCAGATAGGGATTGTAGGCCGGCAGCAGTTCATAGAGGTCATAGTCGCCGTCAAAGCCGATGCTGGTCAGGGTGTCCCAAACCGCGACCAGCGAGGGATTCCAGCCCGGCTGGCCATAGGCCACGACCTCCGCCGTGGCCGCCGTGGGAGGATAATTGACCCAATACAGGAGGTTGCCGGAAGCGTCCCGGCGGGGCTTTTTGGCCGAGATCCAGGGCGCGGAGATAAAGAGCAGGTCGGCAGCGTCCCTCTGGGGATAATGGAGGTCGGTAAAGCAGCCGTAATTGCCGGTCTGCAGTTTCATCTGTCCGCCCGCCTGCCAGGCAAAGCTGAGGGCGCGCTGGTCCGGGGATTCGCCTTCCCAGGGCAAACAAAAGGCCGCCACGCAGGCCAGCAGGAACAATGACGTCAATCCAGTAATCTTCATGATATCACCTCTTGCGTAAAAGATTTATTGGCGCGCCGCATTTGTCAAGGAAAAGTTCCCGGCTAGAAAGAGATCGGGACGCAAGCCCGGACGGGAAGGGAAGTTCATTGCCGGATACTTTTTTTACAGCAGGCAGCATCCGCTACATATATAGACGCCAATATCCCCTGAGCGGGGGAGCGATTTGGATAAGAAACTACTTTTGGGGCCTGATCAGGTCTTCGAGCTGTTCGCGGGTCAGCAGGACGAGGCCCTTTTCCACAGGCAGGCGGAAATTCGGCGGAAGCACCGCGATCCTTGGCGGCGGAAGCCGTTTAAGGCTTTCGGTGCGGATGCGGCAGTTGTCTTTGATCCCGAGCGTGGCGGAGATGATGAGCGGGCGCTGGTCCGCGTCGAGGCCGACGATATTGATCCGGTAGCGGGAGCCGTCCAGCAAAGTAACCTGCCATTCGTGCAGTTGTATAAATCCCGTGAAAATCTCCGCGAGGTCGGCCGGATATCTGTGTTTTCGGCTTTCCCCCGCGGCGGCGGCGAGGCCAGAGCGGACGAGGTTGCGGACGTAGCGCTGCAGCGATCTGTACTCCCGATAGTCCAGGATGTCGGTCGTGGTTTTCCAGCCCAACTTGCGCAGGCAGGCGGCCTTCAGATTTCGCCGGTGCTGTTTGCTGAGTTGTGTGGCCTGCGAATAGCTGAGGGAATTCGCTTCCGCCCAGGCGCGCAGGTTGGGGAAGCGGCACATTTCCTGCCAGGCCAGGAAGTCAGGATGTTTCAGCATTTCGGGCAGCAGGACTCCGAACTCGCCGCTTTGGCTCTCCTCCTGGGGAAGTTTAACCAGGCGGGACAGCGATTCATGATCCCGCTCCAGCCGGCGCAGGAATTCGGCCTGGGCCTTGTCCTGACCATACTGCTCCGCCACAAGGTGGTAAATGACCTTACGCAGCCAGGGCTGGAGCTGCTGGACGGGCCTTTCGCTGCGGATCAGGCGCAGCAAGGCTTCCTGGACCAGGTCGTCCGCCCTGTCCGGCCTGATCAGGATCTGCCGGCAATACTGCACGCAAGCATCGCGCAGTCCGGAAAAGCAGCCTTCGATCGCCCGGGGCAGATTTTGAGCGATGAATTCGTCCACGGACCGGCCTTCCGGGCTTCCGGACAGCCACTTCTGCATAACCCGCTGTTCCACTTCGGCCGCCAGGCTCGGATGGATAAAGAGTTCGCGGGTCTGCTGGCGCAAGCGGCTCAGCAGTTCATTGGCCGGGTCTTGTTTGGCGGATAGATTTGGACTGGACATAGGGCGTTCTGGTCACAAATATCTGAGCAGTTCGCGGTCGATGACGCCGGCGTAGAGCTCGATGTAGGGCTTGACGGGGCTGATGTTGATCTTGGGGAAAAAGACTTCCTCGACCTGGAAGAAGCCGACGGAGGCGCTCATTTCCACGGTGATGCTGATCGGTTTTTCCGCGCCTTTCTGGATGCGGACCTTCTGGATGGAGCCGGCCGAGGTGCGGTGGATGTCGCCGACGCGGGGTTCGTTGGACAGCATGCTGGGGATGCGGGCGCGTCCCTTTTCCATGTCGCTGCCGTCGGCGATGAGCACCAAACCCGCTTCCAGCGAGTGGATCCGGCGCGTGGCCATATGGCCGAAGATGCCTTCGATGGCCAGGGAGCGGATGGCGGTTTTGGACATGTAGTCCTCCGGTGTGAGGATCTTGTCCAGGATGCGGTCGATGAAGGGCAGCGCCAGCTGGATGGAAATGGTCTCGTGCGCTTCCCGGGCGATGGACATCCCCAGGTCGTGCAGCAGCGAGGCGAAAAGCACCGCGGTCAGCGAATCCTCGGCGGTCCCGGCGCCCTCCTTTTCCAGGTTGAGCTGGATGCCGGCTTCGTGCAGCAGATTGAACATTTTGATCGCGTTGAGCGTGGCCTTGCGCATGTGGACGGGGCCGTGGTCGTTGAAGCCGAGGCGTTTGATGGAAACGATGTTGGCGTATTCCTGCATGGCCTGCAATTCGGGATCGGCGAAGAGTAGTTGCGCGGCGCGGAGCGGCCGGCCTTCCAGCAGTTTGAGGATGCGCTGCTCCAGGGTGCTTTGTTTGGCTGATTTATTCAAGATTTCTCTCCTAAAAGCGGTTAAAGAGGCGGAAGATGATGTTGGTGACGCTGCTGACCACAGCGATGGCCATGGCGATGGTCCCGGAGATCAGCAGCGCTTTGTAGATCTGCTCGGAGGCGATGGCGTTGTTGCCCGCGATGTAGGCCTGCATCCCGTAATAGAGGCTGCTCCCAGGCACCAGCGGGATGATCGAGCAGGTGACGAACACGGAAACGGGGACCTTGATCAGCCTCGCCACGACCTCCGAATAGGCGCAGACCAGGAGTGTCGCGCCGAAGATGGAATACAGCAGCGATTTGCTGAAATAGAGGATGACCAGGTAAAAGGCCCAGCTGAGCCCGCCGCCCAAAGCCAGCAGCCAGATCTTGGGGCCCTTGAGGTTGACGCGCACAGAAAAGCCGAGGATGGAAAGGAAAGCCCAGAGGAACTGCAGCAGGGTGAGGTAGTCGAAGGGGCGCATCTAAAACCCCCAGAGTTCCCAGACTTTGAGCATCACTCCGCTGCCGGTGGCGATGGCGATCGCGATAAAGAGCGCTTCCACGGCCCGGGCAGTTCCGGAGACGAGGTCGCCGCTCATGGAATCGCGGATGGCGTTCACGAAGGACAGCCCTGGCACCAGGAGCATGATCCCGCCGATGATGATGTTGTCCAGTTTGATCCCGGGCACCACGATGTCCAGCAGTTTGGCGAAAGATACCACCAACGCGGCGCCGAGGATGTTGATCAGGAAATTGTTGATCTGCAGCTTTCCCAACAGCCGCAGTGAAAGGACGACCAGCACTCCGACGGCGTAGGCGACCACAAATTCCATCCAGCTGCCGCCGAAGAGCAGGCAGAAAAAGCCGCTGGTGGTCCCGCCGCTGAAAACCGTCAGCCAGGCCGGATAGGTCTTTTCTTCCTCGATGCGGTGCAGTTGTTCCAGGAATTGCGCGGCGCCCAGGTCGCAGCGTCCGTCCCGGCAATGGCGTTTTTCCATTTCGCCGACGAGATGGCTGACGCTGGTGATCTTCCCCAGGTCGATGCGGCGGTTGTCGATGCGCTTGATGCTGGTCGTGACCTTGTTTTCCCTGTCCGCGACGGAGAGGAAGATGCCGGTGGGAGTCACGTAGGCCTCGGTCTCCGGGTAGCCGAACACGCCGCAGACCTTGCGCATCATCAGTTCCACGCGGTTGGTCGTGGCGCCGCTCTGGAGCAGGATGCGTCCCACTTCGAGCGAGATCTCGGTGGTTTCCTGGATGGTGAAAGTGTTCATTGGCCCTTGCTTTCCGTGTGTTTCAAGATCGCTTCCGGCAGGCCCAAGATACGGGCCACGCGGATCGCGCTGAGCGGCGGGGCCTGGTTTTTCTTGAGGCGCCGCAGACTGTAATCCATCGCCTCGCTAAGCGCCTTGAGCCTTTGCGAAGGGCTCAGCGGAAGCCGGGCTTTGAGCGCCGGGGCTTCGGTGTCCAAGCCGGCGATGCTGTAATGGGCGAGGCCGTCGAGCAAAGCTGGCGCGGTGAAATGGGTGGCCGCGACGCAGACGTGCCCGGTGGAGGAAAGGTGTTTCAACACAGCCGAGACCAGCAATTCGCCCTCGGCGGGATTGGTTCCGCGGGCAAATTCGTCCAGCAGAAAGAGCGTGCAGCCCTCCTCCTGCAAGACCTGGGTGAAGGACACCACCTCGCGCCCGAAACTGCTGAGGTCGGCGCTGGATTGGGTTTCGTCCTGGTTGTACCAGATGCCGTCGAAGAGGGGCAATTCCGCTTCCTCGCAGGGCAAAGGGATCCCCAGGCGCGCCAGCCAGCAAAGTTGGCCCAGGGTTTTCAGGATAGTTGTTTTGCCGCCCATGTTCGGCCCGGTGAGCAGCGAGACCTGTTGGTCAAAATCGTAGTCGACGGCGTGGTAGCATCTGCCCAGCTCTTCCAGGTGTAACTTTAGCGGCAGGTTGACCGCACCTTTGACCCGGATGCTTTTTTTGCGCGTGAGTTGCGGGACGCGGCAAGCGTAGCGGAGCGCGAAATCCCCCAGCAGCCAGAGCCAGGTGCCCTGCTCCAAAGCGGCCAGAGCGGAGTGCAGCAGCGGCAGTTGGGTGTTGATCTGCTTCGAGATGTCGCGCAGAACGCGGGCTTCTTCCTTTTCCTGCTTTTCGCCCAGCAGGCTGAGCTGCTTCTTGATCTCCAGGCAGGCGTCGTCATCGGCGAGGAGGAAACCGTAATTGGCCACGTTTTCGTAACTGAGCACGAAGAACGGAGAATGCAGGACGCGCTCCGCCAGTGCCGTCTGGGTGCGGGACAGGACGAATTCCTCCTTCAGTTCGGGGATGCCCAGCTCGCTTCGCGCTTCATCCAGTAGAATCGCCCGAGCGTGTTTCAGCCGTTGGGCCAGTTCGATCCGTTGCGAGAGCGCCGCGGCCAGTTTTTCGGAATAAGCGCCGGAAAGCCGGAAGGCCGGCAGGCCGCTGTTATCCGGATCCAGCAGAATGAAGATATGCTCCAAACCTGGCAGCAGGAAATGGTCCATCCAGCCTTGCTTGCGGATGTATTCTGCGAGATTGCCGTAGTGGTAGAGGAATTCCTTGAACAAAAAGAGTTCGTGCAATGCGAAGACAGCTGTGTCCTGCTTGCGCGGCAGGCTGAGTTTGGGGATGTGCGCCAGCAATTCGCCCAAAGTGCGCCTCGCGTTGTCATGGCCATGCAGGTCGCCCAGCAGCCGTTCCAACCGGGCGTAGCGGTCCTTCGCCTCGCTGAATTTCAGGCCCGGGCGCTTCAGTTCCCGCTTTTTCAACTCGCTCAGCCATTCGCTGGAAACCTCGATCAGATCGAAGAGTTCCTTCATTCCCAGGGCGTTGAAGATCTGCATGGACATCTTATGTTTTCTCCGTTTCGGCGTTTGGGGTTTTACTCGCGCGGATAGCGCCCGGTGTCAATCTTTTTGTTCGAAAGGCAGGTAGATCGAGCCGTTGGAGGTGCTGCGCACGCCGCGCGCGTAGAGCCGGAAAGCGGCCAGCGGCTCGGGATGCGGGAAGCCCCAGGGATTGCGGTCCGACGCCGTGATCCACACCTCTGTAGGACGCACCGCGCGCACGAATTCCCGGCTGCTGGAGCTGCGGCTGCCATGGTGGCCGGCCTTGAGATAATCCGCCTTGAGTTCGGACGCGTAGTTTGCCAGCAGATGGGCCTCCGCCTCGAGATCCGCGTCGCCTGTGAAAAGATAACTTCTTCCCGCATAATCCAGCCGGAAAACCAGCGAGGTGCTGTTTGCGGTCTCGGAGAAATATTCCTTATCAGGATGCAGGAATTTCAGGCGCGCCCCGCCCGCCGCGAAAGTGACGGTATCGCTTACGCAGTGGACCTGTGCGCCTTTCAGCATCCCGGAATCCCGCCACGCTTCCCATTTCGGATCGCGCATGGTTTCGTCGCTCACGATCAGGTTTTTCACTTTCAGCGTTTTGGCGATATCCACAAAACCGCCGCTGTGGTCGGAGTCCAGATGCGTGAGCACCAGCCAGTCCAGGCGATTGACGCCCCGGCGCTTGAGCCAGGGCAGCAGTTTGCGGGCCGCCCAACTCTTTTCCGCCTCGCGGAATAAGGGTCCGGTGTCCACCATAAGTTTCGTCTGGTCCGCAAAACGCGCCAGGATACAGTCGCCCGTCCCGCAATTGAAGACGTAGATCCCGCCCGGGTCGGAACGGAAAAGCGGTGGCACCACCAGCAGCGCCGCGCCCAGAGCCGCCGCGGGCAACACCTTCCAGCGCAGTTTCCACTGCCGCAGACAATACATTGCGCAAAGAACGAGGATGAGCGACCCGAGCAGCTGCCAGCGCGACAGCCAGGCGTTTTCCAGGTAGAAGGGCAGTTTGGAAACGAAGGCCGTCCAGCCCAGAAAGATCCGCAGCGCCAGGCGATAGGAGGCCACGAAAGCCGCGCTGACGAAGTTTCCGCCGGGAAGGACCAGGATCAGCGCGCAGAGAGCCAGGATCGCTCCCGAAAGCGGGATGCCGAGGAGGTTGCCCAGGATGCCGTTGAGCGAGGCGGTCCCGAAATAATACAGCGTGACGGGCAGGATCGCCACGCCCACGGCGACATTCAGCAGCAGCAGATCCAGCGTTTTATTGATCCGATGGCGGACCGCGTCGGAAGGCAGCTGGCTTTCTTTGATCCAGGCTATTTTCGGCAGGGCGAGGATGATCACGCCGATGCAGAGATAGGATAGCTGCAACCCGATGTCGAAAAGTTGCGCGGGATCCGCGGCTGTAATAACCAGCAAACTCAGCGCCAGCAACTGCGGCCCGCCCAGAGGGATGCTGCGCCAGCGGGCGAAAATATACAGCCCGATCATCAGCACCGACCTCACCACCGACGGCGACCAGTGGTTCAGCGCGGAATAGACCAGGATCAAAATGAGAAAGGCGCCCTCCGCCAGACGCCGCGGCAGCAGGGCGTTGAAGAGGATCATGCACATCGCGTAAATGAACCAGATGTGCAGGCCGCTGACCACGATCAGGTGGATCATCCCGCTGCGCGTGAGCTGGTCGCGGTAGATCCCCTTGGCCGAGGTGTCCGAAAAGAGCAAAGCCTTGGCAAAATCGGCGTCCGCGCCGAGTTTGGCGTCCAGACCGGCCAGCAGCCGCGCCCGCCAACTCGCGATGGCCAGGAACCTGCGGTGGCCGGGGATCTCCTTGAGGCTTTGGCGGATGTAGGCGCGATGCCGCGAGGGAAAGGTGTCCAACAGCGGATCCCGCTTGCCGGGAATGACCTCCAACAGCGCGGTATAACTCCGTCCCGGCTCCAGCGGGCTTTCGCTGTAAAGCATCAGCGGCTCGCGGACATCCACGCCGGCCAGTTCGGACAACTTTATCTCATAAAGCTGCGCGTCGCGGGAGATCAGCGCGGACACCCAAAACTCCGCTTCCTGCTGGATGTGGTTTTGTTTTTGGAAAACGAGATCCAGGTGCGTAGGCCGCTGGGCGGTCTCCAGGCGCAGCCCTCCCAATGAAAAACACAGCAGCAGGAGCAGCCAGCCGCGCCAGTTACGGATGAAAACCGCTCCCAAACCCAGCAGGCAGGCCGATCCTGCCATCAGCCAGAACGGCGGAGAAGCCAGCCGGGCCGCGAAGATCCCCAGGCACCAAAACAGCGCCGGGATCAGCAGCGGGGATGGCAAGGCCTTGGTCCGCATCACGTCAGGAAAGGAAAGCGGTGGTCAGCGCCGGTTGAAAATACCCAGGATCAAGCCCAAGACCAGCGACCACAGCGCCGCCAGCCCGATGCGCAGGTCGTCCGCCTGCATGAAGGTCACGGTGTGCGCCGGGATCCAGAACCAGAGCAGCGAGTAAAAACTCTTGTCCAGCCCAGACCAGTTCATTTTTCCCGCCCCGACGTTGTCCAGCAGGCGGTGCGCCAGGACCAGGAAGAGCCCAAATTGCAGGTTCATAAAGGCGGAGATCGCCAGCGCCCTGCCAAATTTTCCCAGCTGTGGCAGCATGTTGTGCGCCTCCAGATACTCTACGTATCCCGTAAAGCCCTTGAAAGCGTATTTGATGGCGACGCCCAACAGCGCCCAGACCACCATTTTCCACAGCGTCTGCGCGAACGTGAAAGGATAGCGGAAACTCTTGCGGATGATCCATTTGGAAATGACCTCGCCCAGCGTGCCCAGGATTGCGAACTGCACCATCGCGGAAACGATCGGATAAGCCTTTACCCAGCTTAGATACGCGGAAACCGGCGCCGCGAAAAACTCAGACATCATCACTCCTTGCGCGGGCGGTACCCGACGCTTGTTCAATATGACATTTTGCTATATTTATCCGGGGCCGCTGCCGGACTTTTTGTCAATCCTTTTCTCGTCCGCCGGTTCAAGGGCTACGCCTCGCATAGTTCTCTCTTGAACACCTCGCATATGAAAAAACGGGAATTCAGCGAGACCATAGAGTCGCTGCTTGAGCGCGAGGCGGTGACCTGCGAGAGCGGGCAAAAGGGGGTCAATAACAAAGTCCCCAAAATGTATCGGGTTGATCCCGATATTCTCAAGTCCTGGAGCAACGATATCACGGATCAGGTTACAGTACTCCGGCCTGAAATTGACAGCGTCACCAATTCACCGGATTCACAAGACACCTAAGAACGTGTGAATTCGTCGACGCTTGATAGTCAATGACTTACGTCACCAATTCACCAATTCACCCAATTCACACCCCCTTTACCAACCAACCCTTGGTAGAGGGGGTTCTGCTATCACTTTTTGTGCTTAAAAGAGAGTATCAGTATAGTAAGTATATATAATATATACATATATATCTATATAAATACATATAATAATATAGCATATAAATCAAATAATCCCTTTAGGCACCTCCCTACCCCTGCCTCATTCCGGCCGACTGGTAAGAGGGGTGTGAATTCGGTGAATTGGTGAATTGGTCTCTTAAGGTGCTGTCACACAATATATTGCATTTTGACGGGTTTGTGAATTGGTGGTGAATCGGTGGCGGTTTTTGTGAATTGGTGGATAACTCTGTAAAAGAGGCCGCAGAAAAGCGCGAATCCACCCAGAAAAAGAAAAGATCAGCCGCACACAGATTTCACAGATTTTTAATCTTCCCCCCTAAAAATTCGTGAAACTTCGCGTAATTCGTGGACAGCCCTTTTCTCTGCTGTTTCCGATCCCGGAACAGCAGGCGTCCCGCCTGCGAGGCCCCACAGGGGCCTTCAATCCCACATCATACGTTTAGCGGTCAACATCTCACGGCAGGGCAGAAAAGCCCTGCGGGCTTTAGCAGGCGGGACGCCTGCCGTTCCATGATATCCGGCCGTTCCATGGGTGTTTTTCCCTCTCGATGAACGCCATTCGTCACACACTACTATATAGAGGCTGCCGCTCAGCGGGATAAAAATGCTATCTGCTTGTCATACGGCCAGATAAACCAGACCATCTGCTGTATTCCTGCAGTAATTCTGCTGATAGTGTGCAGTGGCTTTAGAGAGCAAAGACTGGAGTGTCCACGCAGGCCACGAATTTTTAAGTGTATAAGTGAAAAATGGTGAAAGGGAAAAAGGGGAAATGGATCAAGCCCGAGCCCATCCCCATTAACTCATTAACCCATTGACTTGATACCCCAGTCCCGAGTCCATCCCCATTAAACCATTAACCTGATACCCCGTTAACCGTGAGACATTAGATATGATGCTCTCCGGGCAATTTGAGGCTCAGGCCGGGGCAAATTTCAAGGCCAGGAGTTGGGAGCAGTATTCACTGGGTCCCGGGTCAAGCCCGGGGTGACAAAAAAAAATAGGGTGTCCACGAATTATACGAATCTACACGAATTAATTGCGATCATATGGGATAATTGGTAACAGCTACCTGGAACGGCAAGCGTCCCGCCTGACAAAGTCCGGAGGGTTTTTCATTCTCTTCGTGAGACGTTAAATGTGAAAGGTTAAGGGGTGGAAGAGTGCAACCACGGCCCGATATAGTCATCCCGCCACTCCCCAGAAGACAACATTTCCCTTGACGCCAAGCTCCGCCTCCCTAAACGTTACCTAAAAGGGTTTATATCAGCAAGGAGCATCATGAGCGAGATCGCCATCAACGAATATCTGCGTGAGTTGGAAAAACTTAAGCGCCTCAGCGGCACTAAAAACGAAGGCAGCATTAGCGTCGCCTTTCACAAACTCCTTTCCACCTACGCCAAAAGCAAAGATCTCGAACTTATCGCCCAACTAACCTTCAAAAATCCGAAGGACAGAAACATCCGCCCGGACGGCACCCTCAAGGACAACCTCCGCCTCGATTGGGGCTATTGGGAAAGCAAGGACGAATACGACGACCTGGATGCCGAAATCGCCGCCAAGATCGCCAAAGGCTATCCTACGGACAACATCATCTTCGAGGACGGGCGCACCGTCGTACTCTATCGCAACGGCTCTGAAAAAAGCCGCGTCAGGGTCGAGGACAAGGAAGAGTTGGATAAAACGTTGCGGGATTTCGTCGGTTACGAACGCCCTGAAGTGAGAGAATTCCGCAAAGCTATCGAACTATTCAAAGCCGACATCCCCCTCGTCACCGCCGCCTTGCGTGATATCATCATCAAAAAAGCGGAAACCAATCCCGCCTATCTGGAAGCCCGCGACGCCTTTCTCCAGCTCTGCCGCGACGTGATCAATCCCGCCATCACTCCCGAGGACGTCCGCGAAATGGTCGTCCAGCATATCCTCACCGCCGATATCTTCAACACCATCTTCGACGAACCCCACTTCCACAAGGAAAACAACATCGCCCACGAACTGGAGCAACTGACCAACACCTTCTTCACCAAAGAAGTCAGGCGCAGCACCCTGTCCCGCATCAAACACTATTACGACGCCATCAACGCCCAGGCTGCCCGCATCGACGACCACCACGAAAAACAGCGATTCCTCAAGGTCGTCTATGAAAACTTTTACAAAAGTTACAACCCCAAAAAAGCCGATCGCCTCGGCGTGGTCTACACGCCCAACGAAATCGTGCGCTTCATGATCGAGAGTACGGATTACCTCCTGCAAAAACACTTTGGCAAGATGCTGGAAGACCCCGGCGTGGAGATCCTCGATCCCGCCACCGGCACCGGCACCTTCATTTGCGACCTCATCGACCATATCAGCAAAAACAAACTGGAATACAAATACCGCCACGAACTCCACGCCAACGAAGTGGAGATCCTGCCCTACTACATCGCCAACCTCAACATCGAATTTACCTACAAACAAAAGACAGGCCAGTATCTGGAGTTTGAAAACCTATGCTTCGTGGACACCCTGGACAACTACGTGAACCTCAACTCCGGCGCGGAACAGGACATCTTTTCCCTCTCGGACGAAAACGCCGAACGCATCAAACGCCAGAACGAAAGGAAGATCTCCGTCATCATCGGCAACCCGCCATACAACGCAAACCAGATGAACGAGAACGAAAACAACAAGAACCGCGAATACCCGCAGATAGATAAAAGGATAAAAGAGACCTATATCAAACACAGCACCGCGCAGAAGACCAAGACCTACGATATGTATTCGCGTTTTTACAGATGGGCGATGGACAGATTGGACAGCAACGGGATTATAGCCTTTATCTCCAACCGCTCCTTTATCGATAGCCGCACCT
>JAKQNV010000178.1 GCA_029565595.1 Candidatus Cloacimonadota bacterium | reverse complement strand
AAACGCGATGAAGGCGTCCGTCTGGATGCTGATCTCGGTGTAGTTCACACCGTTGTAGGTAAAGGTGAAGCCCAGCGGAATGGCGTTGAAGCTTTCATCGTCATTCGCGGTGGTGCCCAGGACCGTGCCTCCCGATATCTCGGTGTAGGTGCCGGTGGCGCTGG
Organism: Candidatus Cloacimonadota bacterium; assembly: GCA_029565595.1. Taxonomy (GTDB): domain Bacteria; phylum Cloacimonadota; class Cloacimonadia; order Cloacimonadales; family Cloacimonadaceae; genus Syntrophosphaera. Next base: position 6,566 of record JAKQNV010000178.1, on the reverse strand, counting down.
CGAAGGAATATTCGCCGACTACAGCCCAGGCGCCAAGCGCCAGGACCGAGAAAACCAGCAGAAGCACAAGTTGGTTTAGTCTGACTCTCATGACATCTCCTTGTCAAGGTTATTATTTTTATATCATTGCAGAATACGGGGCAGACAATTCTGCCAAATTCTTATATTATGGCATGCGAATCAAGGGCAGTTAATCCGTCAAGGAAAAATTGCCGTTTTGCCTGCCGGGAAATCCGGGCTGACGCATCCCTCCTGCATAGTTTAACCCAAAGCCCCTTCCCAAAATGGGTGCCGGGATTTATCTTGACTGTTTCGGGCCTCCGGCCTTTGCTGCTTCTATGATAGTTTTACCTGCAGACAAGGATTTGTTATGAAAAAAAGGTTGCTGGTTGCCACGGGCGGAGGTGACTGCCCGGGTTTGAACGCGGTGATCAGGGCGATCGTCAAACGTGCGAGTTTTGAGCCGGACTGGGAAATCCTGGGTAGCGCCGACGCGTTCAACGGAGTCCTGGAAGATCCGATGCGCCTTATCGAACTGACCCCGCAGCGTGTGGCCGGAATCCACGTACAGGGCGGCACGATACTCGGCACCACCAACAAAGGCGGCCCTTTCGAATGGCCGGTGCAAAATCCCGACGGCAGTTGGAGAATGGAAGACCGCTCCCGGGATTTCATGCGGCGGCTGCAGGAGATGGAGATCAGCGCGGTGATCAACATCGGCGGCGACGGCTCGCAGCGCATCTCGCAAGGCCTGTTTGAACTGGGCTGCCCGGTCATCGGGGTTCCGAAAACCATCGACAATGACCTTTCGGACACGGATTTTACCTTCGGCTTCCAAACAGCGGTGGATGCCGCCACGGACGCTTTGGACAAATTGGTGACCACTGCCGCCAGCCACCACCGTATCCTGATCCTGGAAGTGATGGGACGCTACGCCGGCTGGATCGCCCTACACGCCGCCATCGCCGGCGGCGCGGAAGTTTGCCTGATCCCGGAGATCGAATACGACATCGCTTCCGTGATGCGGAAGATCGAACTCCGCGTCGCATCCGGCAAGGGTTTTGCCAACATCGTGATCGCCGAGGGGGCCAAACCGCTGAGCGGAGGCATGAGTTTCACGCCAAGCGAGGAGCCCGGCGCCATGCCGATCCGGCTGGGCGGCGCGGGATTGCGGCTGGCTCAGGAATTGAAGGACGCCGGCTGCGCCGTGGATATCCGGGAAACCATTTTGGGCCACTTGCAGCGCGGAGGCAGGCCCAACGCCTTCGACCGCATCCTGGCGGCGCAATTTGGCGTCAAGGCCTTCGAACTCGCGTTGGAAAAGAAATGGGGACACATGGTCGCCTACCGGCATCCCGACATCGTGGCCGTGCCGATCAGCGAGGCGATCAAGGCCTACAACTTTGTGGACACCCGCTCGGACCTGGTGCGCACGGCGCGCGGGCTGGGCATTTGCCTCGGAGACTGAAAAAGGAGGACCAGATGGACCAGAAGACCTTTGAATTCCTTTACTACCGCACCCGCGGCGCTTCCCGCGAAGAGATCATCCGGGAAGCCGGGATCAGCGGCGCTGAGTATGACATGATGGAACAAAGCCTCGCCGCGACGCTTTTGGAACTGCAGGCCGACCATCCCCGGGCGGCCACCATCGGCCGGGATTTCGTGAAACTGACCCGCTATCTTTATCAGGACCGCAGCGACCAGGAACTGGGGATGCCTCGTCCGGACGCCGTCAAACCGCGGGCCGGAGAGATCGTGGCTCTGCCAGCCGTGGACAGGATAACGCAACCGGAGATTACATTGCATCAGGCGATCAGCCAACGCCGCAGCACGCGGCAATACGCGGAAACGCCGCTGAGCGCGGAGGAACTGTCATTCCTGCTTTGGGCGACTTCCTGGGCCAAAGATTTCCGCAGCGGCGAAAACAACGAATTCACGCGGCGCAACGTCCCTTCCGCCGGCAGCCGCCATCCCTTCGAATGCCATCTCTTGATCAACAACGTGGTCGGAATCAAGCCCGGATTGCATTACTACCATCCCCTGAAGCACTGCCTGATCAGGTTGGAGAAACCGGACACGATCGCGCAAGACATCTGCGCGGGCTGCCTGGGCCAGGAAATGGTGGTCAAGGGCGCCGTGATCCTCATCCTCAGCGCCGTTCCCTACCGCACGGCGTGGCGCTATCAGCAGCGCTCCTACCGCTATCTCTATCTGGACGCGGGGCACTGGGGCCAAAACGTCCACCTCGCCGCGGAAGCGGTCGGCGCCGGAGCTTGCATGATCGGAGCCTTTCAGGATGAGGCGATGAATGACTGCCTGGGACTCGACGGAGTCGAGGAATTCGTGATCTATATCTCCGCGGTGGGTAAAAAAGCCTGACTTACTTCAGGAATTTTCCCTCGTCCAACTCGCGGAAGGCTGTTTTGATCTCCTCCAGCGTGTTCATCACGATCGGACCGCGCCAGGAGATCGATTCCTTAAGGGGTTTACCGCACACAAACAGCATCCGGAATCCGGGATCCTCCGCTTTCAGCACAATGGAATCGCCGGCGTCGAACAGCACGGTCTGGCGGTTTTTCACGCGCTGGTCGGCGATCAGCGCCTCTCCCTCGTAAGCGTAAATAAAGCAGGTATGTTCCCAGGACGTGGGCAATTCAAGTTCCTTCCCGCCGGGGATGAAAACGTCCCAATACTGCGGATCGATCACAATGTCCCGGGCCGGGCCGACGACGTTCTGGAAAGAGCCGCAGATCACTTTGACCTCGGCTCCGGAAGCGGTCTTGACCAGCGGGATCTGCTCGGCTTTGATATCGCGGTAGCGGGATTTCATCATCTTCTGCGAGGCGGGGAGGTTGGCCCATAACTGGAAGCCGTACATGCGCCCGATCGGATTGGGTTTGGGCATTTCCTGATGGATGATGCCCTTGCCGGCGGTCATCCACTGCACGTCGCCTTTGCTGATCACGCCTTTGTTGCCAAGGCTGTCTGCGTGTTCGGCGCTGCCTTCGATCATATAGGTGATGGTTTCGATCCCGCGGTGCGGATGCCAGGGAAAGCCAGGCAGGTAAAGGCGGGTGTCGTCGTTGCGGAAATCGTCCAGCATCAGGAAGGGGTCGAAGAGGCGTTCGTCGCCGAAGCCAAAAGCCCTTTGCAGATGGACTCCCGCGCCCTCTATGGTCGGTTTGGCGTTCTTGATCAGTCTGACTTTGCGCATGTTATCTCCAGGTGGTTGATACGGCGCTACAATCCCCGGCACTAGCGGAGATATGCCTTTTCTTATATATTAAGGCGTTTGTAGATTGTGGGCAAGGCGGAATGGGGAAAGCCCCGGAGGGGCGGTGGAAGGGGCCAGCGCCTTCAGGTTCGCCGCGGTGCGCCCGAGGCGGCGGTTGTAGTAATAGATGAGGCCGTCGCAGGCGCCGCTGAAGGCCAGCAGCATGTTTTTGAAATAGGCTCGCATAAATCCTCCCTGTTCGGTTAATGGGTTAATGGGTGAGGAGTGAAATGGCATCCGGAGGATCGGACCCCGCCCTGAATGTCTAAAAAATTGTTTCCCACCGACTTCCGCCCCACTTCGCCCCTCTTGGGCGGGAACTGGACGGGAAGTCCGGCAAAAGCCAGCCAGCCAGGCCCGAGAAAAATATATCCCCCATATATAGTGGGTTACCCGGTCCCCAAACAGCTCCCACGAATACGTGACCCACCATTAACCCATTAACCCGTTAACCCATTAACCTAAAAAAAGCCCCGGAGGGGCGACAGACCATAGCGGCGGGGCGTAAGCCCCCCGATCCCATGCCCCCCCCAAAAAATGTGGACCCATCCCCCAAGTGAAGCCCCGGAGGGGCGGCAGATCATAGCGGTGGGGCGTAAGCCCCCCGAATCCGTGGTCCCCAAAAATACGTGATCCAATCCCCAAAGTGAAGCCCCGGAGGGGCGACAGATCATAGCGGTGGGGCGTAAGCCCCCCGAACCGTGGTCCCCAAAAATACGTGATCCAATCCCCAAAGTGAAGCCACGGAGGAGCGACAGATGATAGCGGTGGGGCGTAAGCCCCCCGAACGGAGATCGCATTGATAGAGTCAGCCCCGGAGGGGCGACAGACCATAGCGATGGGGCGTAAGCCCCCAAACGGCAAGGCTACGAATCTCAACGAGCGGCAATGGGTGCAGGTGCGGACACCGCTATTCAAGGCGTGGTTCGGGGATTGGGAGAATGACCCGAAGAACGCGTTGAGATGGCTATGTTCATGTACCTGGGAAATAATAGCGCCGAGGCTGAGCGGGTGCTATCAAGTTATTTTGAGACCGAGAAATCCAACATCAAGAACATTATAACGGGAGTGATTGACAATTTACCGGCGATCATTAAACTGCGCAATCTGATCGAGAAGCACAACGTGACAGATTTGGATATCAGCCAGACCTTGATCAAGGCGATGGACGAGATCTCCCAGATGCGCGCACAAGGCGTCAAGATCGAGGAACTGCTAAGCATAAAAGACCTGTTTAGTGAAGGCGAGAACTTGGTGCCGGAGAATCTCCGCGACTTCTACCAAGCGCTGGTAGGCCTGAAGTCCATGAAAGCGGCCCGGGAATTTATTGGATCTTATTATGGGGCCGCCTATGATCTGTTGGATCCAGAGCAAGAGAGTATCTTTGGTATCACTCAGAAAAACCGTGACAGATTCTTTGATGAATACACCAAGGAGTGGAATGATGACCAAGCAAGACGACAAGCCGAAAAGAAAGCGAAGCGAAGCGGAAGAAATAATGTGGCTAAGGAATCTGATCAGACTGCGGATCAGACAGTGGAGGGAAAAGCCGTATCCCCCGAAGCCGAAACTCCCGGAACCGGACAGCAAGAGCCCCGATACAAACGGCTCAAAGAAGAGCGAGACCTAAGCCAGGTAACCAAAGACGAGGCGGAGCAGGCGCTCAAAGAGGCCGTAGGCTTTAATACCGGCAAGGGCAAAATCAGCACGGACGAGGACGGGAATACCGTCATTGACCTGGAGGGGAACCGCCGGGTGATATTGAATCACCGCACCCAGGTGATCAAGACCCAGCAAGGCGACGCCGCAGGGCGCACCTACCTAACCACGGCAGAGGGGAAACTGACGGCGATTATCGACCTAGTGGACTACTACAACGCGGGGAACCGGACCGGATTCCACGAGAACTTTCACCTAGCCTGGATGCTTTTTTCCACGCCGGAGCAGCGGCAGTATTTGGCTAACCTCTACACTGAGCGAATTTTAAGCGGCAAAGCAGAAGATTACAAGGGCGATATGATCGAGATGACCAAGGAGGAGTGGGATGCCCTAAGCCAGGCTAAGCGGGACGAGATGATCGAGGAGCAGGCCGCGATGAGCCACGAGAAGTATTGGGGCCGGCGTAAGGACCAGGTTCCAACCTTCGCAACGCGGATCTTCCAGCGGATAACCGACAAGATCCGCAGATTTCTGATCGCCATTCGCGTAGCCAGCAAGGACATGAAGGCTGAGGATATCTTCTACCGTGCGCAGACCGGGAAACTGGGGGGCGAGGGATTGGATGCGGCGACGCTGGAGAAACGCCAGGCCAGCACAGAGGGAATGAACAAGATCGTAAGAGGGCGTAATCCGGTGGACACTTCTTTATCTATAAATCAACAAGTGGATCAGGTGCTTCAACTGGCAAGAGACAGCAAACCGCTTAGGATTGCCCTGGATAATGTTTCGGAACAAATGGGGGGAGTACTTTCGGTTGAGGCGAGAATCAAGGAACCAGATAAGACCCTATTGAAATTTCAAAGGTCCAACCAAAGAGCCAAAAATTTGGATCCCGCCACTCTAGGTGATGCGCTTGGAATGAGGCTGGGATTTAATACCCTGGAAGAACTCCGGCAACTGATTCCGTTATTAAAGGAACAACTACGGGAGCAGGGGATAGTTGTTCTGAACGAGGAATGGGACAGAATGATGCCAGGCGTGGACGGAGATTTTAATGCTGCCTACCTGGATGTGCAGTACCCGAATGGGGTTTTGGGTGAGATCCAGATATCGCCCAAGCAAGAGATTGAGGTTAACAAAAACGAGGGACACACGCTCTACGAGAAGTGGAGAAACGACATACCTAAGGAAGGAGATCCGAGGAGAAGCGAGTATCTTAAAGATAGATCTCGGATGCAGAAAATATATCAGGATGGGTTGTTTGAGTTTATGCTTGCCTCTGATCTCTCAACAGATCAGGCAGGATTAGACCAATTGAGAAATTCCCTGCGTACTTTTTCTGTGCGCTCCGGGTTGAACAGTGAATCAGAACCCCAATCACCGCGAGGGTCTAATATCTCTCCAGGGGTCAAATCTGATTTAACCCAAGAGCCGTCTGGGTTTTTAATGAAACTTCCCCAAGGCGCTTCTACTAATCCCCTTCCGTCTTTGTTGAACGATACCACCAACTCTGGTGAAGCCATTTCAACCTCCGTTGTTAATACAGAGTCAGAAAAACAGGGTGCGGAAAAAAGTCAAGGTAAATATTACATGCCACGGCACAAGATCCTGGGATCGCGGGCGGCGTTGGCAT
>JAKQNV010000171.1 GCA_029565595.1 Candidatus Cloacimonadota bacterium | reverse complement strand
AGGATGAAAGCCAGCGTGCTGAGATATTCCAGATGGTAGGGCACCAGCAGGTATTTGTAGACCAGGAAGCAGATCGCCGAAGCCATGGTCATCACGAAGATCACGGCCATGCCCATGCCAAAGGCCGAATCCAAACGCTTGGAAACGCCGAGGTAGGGGCAGAGGCCCAAAAAGCGCGAGAGAACGAAGTTCTGGATGAAGATGGCGGAGATCGCCATCACGAAAATTTGTCCCAGGACGCCCATTATTTCTTCTCCTTGATCATATTGATCGTAGCCATCAGCGTGCCCAAAGTGATAAAGGCTCCGGGCGCCAGGATGGCCATCAGCATCGGATCGTAAGTATGCGGCATGACCCTCATGCCGGCCCAGGTGCCGTTGCCCAGGATCTCACGGAAGGTCGCCATCACAGTCAGCGCCAGGGTGAAACCGATGCCCATGCCTATGCCGTCGGCGGTCGCGTTGAGCACATTGTTCTTGTTGGCGTAGGCTTCGGCGCGGCCGAGGATGATGCAGTTCACCACGATCAGCGGGATGAAGAGTCCCAGCGATTTGTGCAAGGCCGGCACATAGGCCGCCATCATCATGTCCACGATGGACACGAAGGCCGCGATCACCACCACGTAAACGGGGATCCTGATTTTGTCCGGAGTGATGTCCTTGATCAGCGATATGAAGATGTTTGAACAGACGAGCACGAAGGTGGCGGCGAGGCCCATGCCGATCGCGTTGTTGACCGAGGTCGAAGTGGCCAGGGTCGGGCACATTCCCAGGACGATCACGAAGGTCGGGTTTTCCTTGATGATGCCCTTGGTAAGTTCACTCATGAAACTCATTGGTTCACCTCCTGGGTGGGAGCCGCCTGTTTGGCTTCCACGTCCTTTTGCACCAGATCCACCATTTGTTTTAAGGAATTGGTAACCGCGCGCGAAGTAATTGTGGCGCCGGTCATGGCCTTCACTTTCTTGCCGCCGTCTTTATCGACCACGAGATCGGCAGCGGACAAGCCTCGGAACTGGCGGATGAAAGTCGTGTCCGAAACGCAGTTCGCGCCCAAGCCGGGGGTTTCGGCTTGTTCGATCACCTTGATGTTGATCAGCCGGAAATCCTTGTCCAGCGCGGCCATGGTCTTCACATTGCTGGAATATCCGTTCTTAGCCGCGGTGAAGGTGTAGCCCCGGAGCTCTTTGCTGGCCTTGTCTGAGGCCACGTAATAGACGATCGAGTCCTTTCCGGTCTTGACGGTGACAGGGCTGAAGTTGGCATTGGGGATGAGTTCGCTTCTGGCTTGTTCCGCCTCAAGGGATTTATTGGCGTCGATCTTGGGTTTGGTGATGGAATTCACATAGGCCAGCAGCGCCGTGGCGACGATGCAGAAGCCCAGGAGTATCAGGCCAAGTCTGAGGAAAAGTTTCATTTCTTGATCCTCCCGAACGCGTTGGGCATGGTCAGTTTGTCGATGAGCGGAGTCATCACGTTCATAAAGAGAATGGAATAGGACACGCCTTCCGGATAGCCGCCGATGAGCCGGATGATCACGGTCATCACGCCGCAGCCGATGGCGTAAAAGATCCGGCCGTTCTTGGTCAGTGGGCTCGACGTGTAGTCCGTGGCCATGAAAAAAGCGCCCAGGATCAGGCCGCCGGCAAAGACATGAAATACAGGCAGCATCAGCGAATAACCGGTCCCTTTGATCCCTCCGAACAGGAAGGTCAAAACGAAGACAGTTCCTATATAGAAAAGGGGGATGCGCCATTCGATGATGTTTTTCCAAAGCAGGTAGATGGCGCCCAGCAGCAGCGCGAAGACGGACACCTCTCCGATGCAGCCGCCGATGTTGCCCCAAAAGAGGGCTTTCAGCGTTCCGAGGTCGAAGAGGCTGTTGAACATTCTGTTGGTCAGGTCGAGATTGGTGGCATGGCTGGCCGTCAGGGTATTCACGAAGGTGCTGTCGCGCAAGGTTTGGGCGACTTTCAGCGGCGTGGCGCTGGTCACCAGGTCATAGGCCTTGGGAGCTATCGCGGAGAGTTTGGCGTCGATGATGTGCGGGTCGATCCCGTTGATCGAAGCCACGCTCAGTTTGTGCGGCAGGGTTTTGATCCAGCAGGATCCCGTCATCAGCGAAGGCCAG
>JAKQNV010000144.1 GCA_029565595.1 Candidatus Cloacimonadota bacterium | reverse complement strand
TGGATGCCACCGATCCCGTAAACTCTTTGGTGCTAACCAACATCCCGATCTCTGGCTCGGGCGAGCGGCGGTTCTTCCCATCAGTCGTCACGTTGAAGGTCCGCGGACGCAATTCCGCCTTGGCCTCCCTGCCCAAAGGGATCAATGTGACAGTATCAGCCAGCCCGGATGCGCGGGGTCTCTACTCCGTGGAAGCCGCCACGCCGGAGGGGGTCACGCTGCAGGATATCACACCCAAGCAAGTGCGCCTCGGAAAATGAAGCGGATCCTCGCTTTCGAGTCATCCTGCGACGACACATCCGTGGCCATTGTGGAAGAGGATTATTCCGTCCTCTGCAATCTCGTTTCCACCCAGCATGCCCATTCCGAATTCGGTGGCGTGCTACCGGAACTTGCTTCCCGCCTCCATTTGCAGAACATACTCTATCTTACTGAAGCCGCGCTGAAAAAGGCCTCTCTTTCGCCTCAAGACATTTCCGCCCTGGCAGTGTCCATCAATCCCGGCCTGATCGGTTCGCTGATCGTGGGGCTCTCCTTTGCCAAAAGCCTGGCCTGGAGTTGGGGCAAGCCGCTGGTCACCGTGAATCACATGCTGGCGCATATTTTTGCCAATTTCCTCGCGGTTCCGGAAATTCAACCTCCCTTCCTGGCTTTGGTGGTGTCCGGCGGACATACCGAACTCGTGCATTTCCACACTCTGACCGAGTTTGAAGTAGTGGGCAAGACACTTGACGACGCCGCCGGAGAGACCTTTGACAAGACCGCCAAATTGCTTGGCCTGGGCTATCCCGGGGGACCGGCGATAGACAGAATTTCTACCCAGGGCGATCCATCCTTTGCCGAGTTTCCCCGCGCCCTGAAACGCAAGGGTGACCTCAATTTCAGTTACAGCGGGCTGAAAACCGCGGTCTTGGAATATCTCAGCCGGCATTCGCCAGACTACATTGTCCAACACCAGGCCGACCTCGCGGCTTCAGTGCAGCAGGCGATCATCGACCCGCTGATAAAAAAGACCCTTGCCTGCGCGCGCCAGCGAAAAATCGAAACCATCCTCCTGGCCGGGGGTGTGGCCGCCAATACCGCTCTACGTAAGCAACTTTCAGATCAGGCTGCGGCGCTGGGGGCAAAGCTCTACTGCCCTCCCCTGGATCTGTGCGTGGACAATGCGGCTATGGTCGCGGCGGCGGCCTTTCCCAAGTTCCGGGCCGGAGATTTAGCGCCTTTGGACGTAAACGCCTTTTCCACCAAGGGCACCAGAACCCTGTAAAGCGCTTTCAGCGCGAGGCTGAGAATATTGCCATTGACAAAATGCCGGAGGCACAAGGAAAGTCTCAAACTTAGGAATAACGCGAAATAAATGAGTTTATGAATACCTTGCACCGAGTGATACACAGCCTTTTCAAACTGCTCTTCGGAGAGTTCAATGGCGTGCAGGTGTTTTTTTATCCCCTGACTTTGTTCTGGTGGATCGACAGCGATAGCTTTTTACTCGCGGTTACAGGGCTTCTGACCAACCAGCGGCATTATTTCCCACTCTGCCTTTTCCTGCTGGTGATCGTCTATCTGGCTTTCCTGATCGTCAAAAACTCCAGCGCCATCTTCAAGGAATCAGAACTCCCTTCCCACGCTGCCAGGCGCTCTTTCAACAACATGGTGGTCGAAGTCCATAAAATACTGCTGATCACGATCGTGACGGCAGCCTTGATCTACGCGGTGGCGGCTTTCCTGCATTATTATTACAATATCCGGGTCCCCTTGAAAACTATCTACCCCTTGCTCTACCAGCTGTTCAGCGTCGCCCTCATTCTCTGGTACACTTTGAAGAACAAATGGACCAAACCCTTGCGGGAAGCGGGAAAAAGCATGGAACGCGCCTATCGCCTGGTGCGCAGGGATCTGGCGCTCCGGCCGCGCGAGTACTTGCTGCACGGCCTGACCTTGATCCTGATGGTCATGATCGGTTCGTATATCTACAATTTGATCGTCGTTTACCTGCTCTTTCCATTCTTCGCGTCCAAAGAAGCCGGCTTGAAAGTCATCCTGCTGGAACCAGCTACTTTGCCCGCCCTGCTCTACGATGTGTTCATCTTCGCCGTGGCTTTCATGCTCTCCAATCTGCTGTTTTCGCCTTTTGTGAGGCTGATCACGCACTTTTCGGACAAACTCAATCCGCAATTGAATAAACCTAACCAGCCTGATTACGATGCCCAGGAAAACTAAACGGCGTAAGAAACGTAAAACCGGAAAACAGGACCATTTCCCGCTGGGGTTGTGGCTGCTGGTGGGCTTTCTTTGCGCCGGGATCGTCTGGCTGATCAGCATCCGCCCTGAATCCCTGTCGGAAAAACCGCAGGAAGTTGAAACGGCGCAAAGCTCGGCGGAGCCGGACCAGGTGGTCGAACAGGCAGCCAAAAAACTGGGGATACCCCAGCCCAAGATCAAGAAAGATACAGCCAAAAAGGAATACAGCCTCCCCATCGACCGCGGTAAGATGGATCTGACCTTTGCCAACATGATCGTCAAAAACGAATTTGAAAGCAAAGGCGCCAAACAGACCTCCGGAAAAGCCGCCGCCAACAAGCAGACCCTCACCTTCAAAGCCGGCAAGAAAAACGCCGAAGTGAACCTCTATTACGATAAAAAAGAGCCCAAATCTGCCGCCACGCCCAAATACATCGCCATCGTGGTGGACGATTTTGGTTCCGTGAAGGGTGACTTGCTGCAAGGGTTTTTGGATCTGCCACGCGAAGTCACCTTTGCCATCTTTCCCGACCTGGATAACAGCGTGTCCACCATGGAACTGGCCAAAGCGCAAGGGCGCGAAACGCTCGTTCATGTGCCGATGGAGCCTATAGATTACCCTGTTGTGAATCCGGGTAAGGATCCGATCCTGGTGGATATGAGCCAGGCCGAGGTGGAACGCGTCATCAATAGAAGCCTCAACGAAATGCCCTACTGCCTGGGGATCAACAACCACATGGGAAGCCTGGCCACCTCCGACCAACGCTGCATGGGCTTTGTCATGGAGGCGCTGCGGAAACGGGGTAAGGCTTTTTTGGACAGTCGCACATCGAATGTCTCCGTAGCCTATCAAACGGCGCAGAAAGAGCGCATCACAACTTATCGCAACGACCTTTTTCTGGATTCGCCGGATATTTCCAACGCCACTATGGAGCGCAAGATCCAGCAGATTTTGAACCTGGGCGCCTCCTCCCGGGAAGTGGTCGCCATCACGCATTGTCATTCCAGCCAAAAACTTGCCTACCTCAAGACTTTCATTGCGCGGATCAGGGCGGAAGGCTATACCCTCATCCCGCTCAGCCGGGTGGGCAAATACGACGTTCCTTTGATATTGTGAGCAGCCAATGAATTTTATCAGTTCGATCCTGTTGGGCATTTTGCAGGGGCTGACGGAATTCCTGCCGGTCAGCAGTTCCGGCCATCTAGTGCTGGCCCAGCATTTTTTCGGGCTTGAAGACACCGGCGACGTGCTTTTTGAGGTATTTTTGCACCTCGGCACCTTGCTGGCGGTTCTGGTATTTTTTCGCCGCCGGATCGGGGAACTGGTCGTGTCGCTATTCTCCTGGCGCGGAACGGTCAGCAACCAAGCCCATCGGCACAACCGTAACCTGTTGCTCTACCTGGCCGTCGCTACCCTGGTCACGGGAGTGGTCTTTGTGTTGCTCGGAGATCTCTTCGAGTCGCTGTTTGCGAAGCCGCTGATCGTGGCCTGCATGCTGCTCGTGACCGGGATCATCGTCTACACATCCGATCTGATGAAGGGCGGGGCAACTCCCGCTTCGGAAATGGGACTCGTCCGCAGCTGCGCCATAGGCTTGATCCAGGGCGTGGCGATCATACCTGGGATCTCGCGTTCCGGATCCACCATCGCCGGAGCCCTCTACACGGGCGTCAAACGCCAGGAAGCGGCAGAGTTTTCCTTTCTGCTCAGTATTCCGGCGATCCTGGCCGCCAATCTGGCCAATTTCGGTGAGTTCAAAGCCCTCGGCGCGTCCCAGTTGGGTATCTATCTGGCCGGCTTTGTCGCCGCCTTTGTGGCAGGATATTTGGTGATCTCGTTCCTGATCAAGCTGATCGTCAGAGCCCGCTTGAAATACTTTGCTTATTACTGCTGGGCGGTAGGTCTCGTCAGCATCGTCTTCATTCTTTTGGGCAGGTAATGGAAGCTACCGCGGCCCTGGATTTTTCTGCCAAAGACGTGCGGCTGGGGCAGAATTTCCTGCTGGTTGGCAGCGACGCCTACCTCACGGATCTCGTGTCCGACCTCATCCGCGCGCGGATCAGGGATCTGGCCGCGGCCGATCTGGTTATCATTTACGGCGATGAGGTCAAAGCCGCCGAACTGAATGACCTTTTGGATACCTATTCCATTTTTTCCAGCGCCAAACTCGTCCTCTTGCGCAATGCCCATCTGCTTTTAAAAGCCGAACTGGACATCCTGGCAGCTTATTTTGAAAATCCCTCGGAACTGCAGACGCTGGTCGTGACTGCCGAAAAGATCGATGCCCGCGTGGCAGGCTGGAAGAAGATCCGGGATGCCTGCCAGACCGTAGCCTGCGATCCGCCCCGCTATTCCGGCCAGTTGCAACCCTGGCTGCAGCGCACCCTCGCCAAATTGGGCAAGACCATGAATGCGGTGGCCGCGGAAACTTTTATCAACCGCGTAGAATTGGACTATGCCAACGCCAATAACGAACTGCAGAAATTGGCCTTGCTCGCGGGAGACAACAAGCAAATCACCGAAGAGGACGTCCTGCGCAGCATCGGTTTTTCGCGAGCCGGCACCCAGGCTGATTTTCACCGCGCCTTGGGAGGCAGGCAGGTCGCGCCCGCTTTGGATCTGCTGGAAAAAATGCTTTCCTCGGATTGGGCTTCCCTACAGGTGCTTTTTATCATCAACCGTTTTTACATGCACATCTATCACATCCTGCTCTTGAAAAAGAACCACATCAGCAATGCCGAGATCAATAAAAATCACCTCGGCGACCTCTTCCCCAAGCAACGCGGCGAATTTCTGCAATTTGCCGAAAACTACACGCTGCGCGACATGCCGCGGATCTTTGACATCCTGCTGGATACCGACAGCAAGATCAAAACGACTGCCGCCAGCGATCCCGTGCTGCTGACCAATTGCGTGCTGCGGCTATTGGAGAAGGCTTGAAAAACAACGGCCTGCTGCTGCACATCAGTTCGCTGCCTTCGGATTACGGGATCGGCGATCTCGGCCCTTCCGCCTACCAGTTTGCCGACTACCTGGTCGAAAACGGCTACAAATATTGGCAGATCTTACCCCTGTACCAGACTGGATATGGCAATTCGCCCTACAATCCGCTCTCGGCTTTTGCCCTGAATCCTTATCTGATCAGCCCAGACCTTCTCTACGAAGACGGCCTGATCGACCAGCAGGATCTGGAGGATGCTCTGCTGCCCCGCGGCAGCCAGGTCCCCTACGATTCGGTATATAAACTCAAAGACCTGTTATTGGCCAAAGCTTCCGATAATTTCCTTTCCGACATAGAGATATATGAGTTTATCGAAAGCAACGCTTTATATATGAAGCCGTATCTGGCATACATAACATTGTGTAAACTCTATGGAGATTCGGACTGGCGTTGCTTCAGGGAAGAGCACCGCCGTTATTCGGACGAGCTTTACGAAAAGCTGTTCCAGTCTTACAGCCGCGGCATCCTGCAGGCGGCGGGAGCACAGGCTATCGCCAAAGACCAGCTGCACCGCCTCAAGGACTACATCAACTCCCAGGGACTGGAATTGATCGGCGACATGCCGCTCTACCTGTCCTACCACAGTTCGGAGGTTTGGGCCAATCAGGAACTTTTTGAACTCGATGAAAAAGGCGACCGCATTAACGTGGCTGGAGTTCCGGCAGACGCGTTCAGCAAGGATGGCCAGCTGTGGGGCAATCCGCTTTACCGTTGGGAAAAAATGTGTGAAAACGGCTTCCAGCTCTTTGTCCACCGGCTTCGCGACGCCTTGCTATATTTGGACAAACTTCGCCTGGACCATTTTATTGGCTATGTTAATTATTGGTCGGTGCCCTGCCTGCCCAATCCCGCGACCGGCGAGACCGAACTGCCGGAAAACGCGCTGGGCGGATCATGGAAAAAGGCCCTGCCGGAGGATTTCTTTCCGCTGCTGGCAAGGCTTTTTCCCAAAGAGGCGTTCATCGCCGAGGATCTGGGCATCCTCAACCATGACGTCTGTAACTACCGGGACCAAAACGGATTGCCGGGCATGATCATTTTGCAGTTTTGCTTCGAAGAGAGCGTTCCCAAGGTGCGTGATTTCCCGCCCGAACGTTATATTTACACGGGCACGCACGACAATCCCACCCTGCGCGAATGGTTTGCCGACCTGGCTGCCGATTCTCCCAGCCGCAAAAATCTGCTGGCTTTCGTAAAGAAAAATCCGCTGCTGTTTTCGGGTTTGGGATTGGAAAATGAAAGTGACGTCGAGGCCAACGTCCATCGCGTGATGTGCGTGATCGCCCAGGCCTCGGGTTGCCAAAACGTAGTCGTCCCCGTGCAGGATCTGCTGGGCCTGGATTCCACGGCGCGGATGAACATACCCGGAACCGCTCTGGGCAACTGGCAATGGCGTTTGACGAATTTCGACGGCTTGTTCAAGGTCCGCAGGCCCTGCGACACGGATTTATAAACAAGTTTTCCAGCTTGGCATAATTTCCGTCATCGGAGTGAGACCGCCCTTGGAAGCTACTCGAGACTATCTCCAGACTATAAGCAGAGATGACCGGGCCAACCACAGCCATTCCTCCTTCATCCCGGAAGTTTTACACACTGGCCAAGAAAGAGAGCTGTAACTTGGGGCGTCTGGCTTATTCCGGCTGACAAAGAGGTTGACAAAAACAGGGCCGTCAAAAAGGGTGGCATACAAACGAAGCTGCTTGCTTCTGCCTTACTGCAATCGCGTAGGTAAGGCCATGAAAATCAATAATATAACTGGTAACGTTTACCATGAAGCAGGCGGAAAAAATTTTCCGCCTTTTTCATTTCCGGTAAGAAGGAGGTTCTTATAATCCGGTTTAAACGTGGAAAGGCGCAAACCAAGGAAGTTGTGCCGAAGGAAAGGATCAACGAGCAGATCACGGCCGCCAAGGTCCGTTTGATCGGAGCCGACGGAAAACAGATCGGAGTTGTGCCGCTGAGGGAAGCCTTGCGCAAAGCGGAGGAAATGGATCTCGACCTGGTGGAGATCTCTCCCAATGCCGACCTTCCCGTCTGCCGCATCCTGGACTTCAGCAAATACTATTTCCAGAAAGAAAAGAAAGCCAAGGAAGCCAAAAAAAGGCAGCATG
>JAKQNV010000139.1 GCA_029565595.1 Candidatus Cloacimonadota bacterium | reverse complement strand
GTCGGCCGGAATATTGCGCGAGCAGGTGCGGATGGGAAAGATCCATTCGAAGTTGCGCAGCGTCATCCGCAGCGATCCGGCGTCGGTGAAGGGCCCGAAATAACGCGATCCGTCCCGCTCCACTTCCCGGGTCACCATGATGCGCGGAAACGCCTCCTGTAAAGTGATCTTGACGAAGGGATAGCGTTTGTCGTCCTTGAGCAGGATGTTGTATTTGGGCTTGTGGCGCTTGATCAGCGTGGCTTCGAGGATGAAGGCGTCATGTTCGGAGAGGGTGATGATGAAGTCGAGGTCGCGGATATGGCGTACAAGCTGCTCGGTCTTGATGTCTTTGGGCGAGTTGCTGAGATAGGAGCGGACACGGTTTTTCAGGTCTTTGGCCTTGCCCACGTAGATCACTTCTCCCGCGGCGTCCTTCCAGATATAAATTCCCGGCTGGTCAGGCAGGAAGCGGAGTTTTTGCTCTATGAGTTCCGGCGTTTTTTCCATAAAGCACCCAAAGCCCTGTCCAGATAATCAAGTTTGAACAGGCGCCCCAGGATGTAAAAAAGCGCCAGGCTCAGCGTTGTGAGGACCAGATCCTTAGCGACCAAAGCGCCCAATGCATCGGGCTTTACGAAGTGATTGGCGAGCAGCAGCAGACCCAGCATGATCACGCAGATCGCAAGCGTTTTCAAAACGTTGGACAGAATGCCGTCAAACTCGATTTGCGGCATTTTTTTGCGGATCAGTTTCAGCAGCAGCGCATAGTTGACCATAGCCGTGATCGAGGTGGCCAGCGCCAGTCCGCGATGTTGGAGGAACTGCATCAATATGAAATTGAGCACGATGTTCAGGCCGACCATTCCAGCGGCGATGCGCACCGGGGTGCGGGTGTCCTTGTTGGCGAAAAATAGCGGCGTCAGGGTCTGGTTGAGTCCGAAAAACACCAATCCCAACGAGTAGCAGATCAAGGCCTGTTCGGTCCACAGGCTGGCTTTGGCATCGAAGGCGCCGCGCTGGAAAAGAATTCTGACCAGGTCGCCGCCCAAAGCGAGGATTAGCGTGGTGATGGGCAGCATGATGTAGGCCAGGCTGACCGAAGCGAAACGCAA
Source organism: Candidatus Cloacimonadota bacterium (assembly GCA_029565595.1). Classification (GTDB taxonomy): domain Bacteria; phylum Cloacimonadota; class Cloacimonadia; order Cloacimonadales; family Cloacimonadaceae; genus Syntrophosphaera. Next base: position 4,201 of record JAKQNV010000139.1, on the reverse strand, counting down.
GTTTTTGGAAAGCTCAGGCCATTCCTTTTTGGTCACCAAGCGCGAATAGGTTGGCAGCAGCGCGGTTCCGGCGGAAATGGCGAAAATGCCCAGTGGCAATTGGAAAAGCCGGTTTCCGTATTCCAGCGCGGAAATGCTGCCCACGGCCAAAAACGAGGCCATCAGGCTGTCCGCGATAAGGTTGATCTCACGGATCCCGACGCCGATCAACGACGGTATGAACCGCGTCCACATCGTGCGCAACGCTTCACCGCCAAAGCGCACAAAGAGTTTTAAGGGATATCCCAGTTGCCTGAGATAGGGTAAGTTGATCAGGGTCTGCAGAAATCCGCCCCCGAAAACGCCCCAGGCCGCCCAGCGGACCAGTTCCACACCCTCGAGTTTAAATAGAAAACGCGGTACAACCATACTGAGGATCATGCCGAGGTTGAGCATCCCGGAGGAAAGTCCGGTCATGAAAAAGCGGTCGTGCGAGTTCAGAATGGCGATTAGAGTGGAGGAAAGACCGATCCAGAACAGGTAGGGAAACATGATGCGAGTCAGCGTCACGGCCAGGGCGTGCGTTTTCGCCGGCAGGCCGGGATAGATGATCTTCACGACCAACGGTGCGAAAGCGATCCCCAGAGCAGTCAGGATCAGCAAAAACAAGGTCAGGATGCCCAAAACCTGCAGCGCGAAATTGATCTGTTTGTGACGGTCTTCCTTGATTCCGATCTCGTTGTAGATGGGTACGAAAGCCGCCGACAGCGCACCTTCGCCAAAGAGGCTGCGCAGCAAATTCGGCAGTTTGAAGCCCACCACGAAAGCGTCGTTGAGGTAGGTGGTGCCGAAACAGTAAGCCATCACCGTGTCGCGAATGAGACCCATGATCCGGCTCAAAAACACCGCGACGGACATCATGCTGATGTTACGGGCGAGTTTTCTTTCTGAAGATTCCTGCATTTAGCCGCGGAAGATCCTGCCCAGGCCCAGATAGAGATTGAGCATCACCAGTTGCAGGTTCACGTTGCCCCGCACCTTGCGAGAAAGATCCTCGATCCGCAGTAACAAGTCCAACACCGCATCAGCTAGGTTTTCCTCTTTTTCCGGAGGCAGGGCTGCCCTCGTTTCCAGCAAAAAGTCCTTTTTATCCACGTTGACGATCTGCTCGGGAGCGGTTTGCGCCAGGTTCAGGTCACCCGCGAAGAGCCCCACGTAGCGTAGCGTTTCCAGCGCTGCTTCGCCAGTCAGTTTGGTGGTTTGGCCCTGCAAAGTATTGAAAAAGGCCAGTTCCTTGTCCCCGGCGGCAAGGCGGAAGATCTCAAAAGCCCTGTCACGCAATTCCGAGGATTCGACCTGGGCGAGGAAGATTGCCCGTTTCACGCTGCCATCCGCGATGCGCGACGCGGTGCGGGCCTTTTCGGTCGGAATGCCGAAATTCTCGGTCAGGATGCCCTCGATCACGGTGGGCGCCACCGGCTGGAAATAGATCGGCTGACAGCGCGAGACGATCGTAGGCAGCAGACTGGAAAGATTTTCCGTCAACAGTATGATGACAGTGTCCTGGGGAGGTTCCTCCAGCGTTTTCAAAAAGGCGTTGGCTGTCTCGGTGTTCATCAGGCCAGCGTCCTCGACGATGCAGATCCGGTAATTCGCTTCGTAAGCGGATAAGGACAGACGTTTGATGAGCCAGTTGATGCTTTCCCGGCGGATCATCACTTTGGATTTGAAAAGATAATCCTGCCAGGGGGTTTCCACCTTGTTGCGGATGAATGCTTCGTATTCTTTCTCCGCCTCACTGTTTTTAATCTCGCCGTCCGGTGTAAGTTCCAGGTTCGAGGAGGGGAAGATGTAGATCAGGTCGGGATGGTCGAGGGCGAGGAATTTGTGGCATGACGAGCAAACCCCGCAGGGGCGGAATTTGCTTTTAGCCAGGCAATTCAGCGCCATGCCGAAATACAGCGCCGCGGTGAATTTTCCCACACCGTCGATGCCGTGAAAAAGGTAGGCCTGCGCGACGCGGTCATGCTCCAGCGCTGTGTTCAGGATGTGCAGCGCGGTGTCCTGGCCTTTGATCTTGTGAAACATGTTCGGTTCACGCGCGAAAGATCGCGCTACACGATGGAGATTTTATTCCGTCCGGCGTCGTCGCTGATGCTGCGTTCAAACACCTTGTTCACGAAGGGGCTTTCGAAATCGGCGGCGAGCATGTCATAGATCAGGACATCGTGGTAGCGTCCGGCCATGTAGATGTAACTGCGGCGCTTGCCCACGAGCTGGAAGCCAACTTTTTCGTAGCAATGGATGGCGCGCTGATTGAAGGCATATACTTCCAGCGCGATGTTGTTCAGATTGAGAATGTTGAAACCGTAGTCCAGGGTCAAGAGGGTGGCCTCGGCGCCGATCCCTTGGTTCCAATAGGTTTTTTCGCCGATGAAGATGCCGAATTGCGCGTGGCGGTGCACTTCGCTGACGCCCATCAAACCGCAGTTTCCGATCGCTTTGTTGGTGTCCTTTTCCACGATGGCGAAGGTGGTGCTTTCCCGCATGATCCTTTTCAAGGCCTCGCGTTCCTGGTCAATATCATAAACCGCGGTCGAAAACAGCATGAACTGGCCTATTTCCAGGTCATTCACCCATTCCGTATAGCGTTCCGCGTCCTCGATGGAGATTGGCGAGAGATAGCATTTGTCGCCGATCAGCTTTCTGAAATATTTCATTATCTTCTCCCGATCCCTTTCTGGCAGGGCATTCGTGTTTGTGATTCTGATTCAATATGAAAAATAATACTATTTGCGATATGCTTATCTGTCAAGGTAAATCCTGACTCCGAAAACTCAAGAAGAACTGGCATCAGCATCGAAGCGATACAGGAAAATCAATATTCAGGACAGAGCAGGAAAACGGATCCCGCCACCGAAGAGCCAGCCCGGAAGGCTCTCGTAGTGGGCATCGAAGTCCTCTAGCTGATGCGCGTCGCTGCCCAAAGTGAAGAGGTTTCCGCCCAGCTCGCGGTACAATTCGATCTGTTCCGGCTCGGGCAGGATCCGGTTATATCGCTTGCGTAAACCGGAAAAGTTGATCTCAAGTGCGATCCGTCGTTCGATCATTGTTTGGAAGATGTCCTTAAGCAAGCCGTGAAAATCGCTTTCATCCGGGGCTGCGGAATAATAGCGTTTATGAACGCCAAGGTGCGCGAGTACGTCGATATCGCAGGTTTCGACAAGAGTCAGATTTTGGCGGTAGTAATCAACGGTCTGGTCCTGGTCAAGCGGCTTGGGTAATGGAATCGCGACGTTGGTATGGTCAGAGAGGAAATGCACCGCGCCCAGCCTGAGTTCCAGATCCAGTTCCGCCAGCAGGTCATTGGCCTGGAGGCGCACTCTGTGAAAATCGCCCACTTCGATCCCGCAAACTATACACAGCGCCTCGGAGGCACATTTTTCGCGTAATTCCTTCATCCGGCGGACATATTTCTTAAAGGGTGGCAGGCCGAATGCGGAGAGTTCCTGAGGAAGGAGATCGAGATGTTCAGTTATGGCTATCAAACTGTAATTAAGTTGGATAGCCTTAACGATCAGATCTTCTGCTTTAAGTTTGCTGTCATAACTATATTCTGTATGAAGATGATAGTCGACTTTATTCATTGGCGAGCAAAGCCGCTCCCAAGGCGGCGGTGATTTCCGGATCGGGCGGCACGCTGATCGGTTCACCCAACGCGCGGGACATACTTTCCACCAAAGCGGAGTTTTGCGCCACACCGCCGGTAAAGACGATGGGCGGGGCAAAATCCAGGGAACTGAGTTGGGTGAGAACGCGGCGGGCAACGGATTCATGCACGGCGTTGGCGATCGAGGCGGGATCAGTGTTTTGGGCGATGAGGCCGATGATCTCGGATTCCGCGAAAACCACACAGGTGGCGTTTATCCCCAGGTTTTGCACAGAGTTTTTGGCGAGGCGGGAAAGCTCATCCAGCGGACAACCCAGCCGCAACGCGGTCATTTCCAGAAACCGGCCCGTGCCGGCAGCACATTTGTCGTTCATCACGAAATCGCGCACTTTGCCATCATCTGAGAGGGTGATGATCTTGGAATCCTGGCCACCGATATCGATGACGGTGCGGCAGGCAGGAAATAAAAAGCGGACCCCGCGGGCGTGGCAAGCGATCTCGGAAAGGATTTTCGCCGGTTTGGAGTAGAGTTTCCGGCCGTAGCCGGTGACC
>JAKQNV010000107.1 GCA_029565595.1 Candidatus Cloacimonadota bacterium | reverse complement strand
CCGCGGCGCCGTCACGCAAACCTTAATGTCCACTGGGAACTCTAAATAAAGGAGACAACATGAAAAACGTTAAACTGCTACTCGTATTTATCCTGGCTGTTGCGGCAGTGGGGCTGATGTCCGTTCCTGCCAATGTCAAATTTGCGGACACCACGACAGCTACTTATGATCTGGTGAATCCGGAATATCAAGCCCTCAACGGCGGAGCCAGCTATCCCGTTGCATCAGGTAACAACACCAACAGGTGGAGAGTCTACGCCTACCTGAGCACGGACGGCACGATCGATCCCCTGTCCACGACTGGTATGCCCACCGGTGACGATGTATACCTGATGGAACTTAACCTGAACTTCTCCCCTGGAACAGGGCACACCCTGAACCTCAGCTATGCCGTCGTTCCTGATGCCGATCTGGGTAAATATCTCTATATCAGGATATTCAACGCGATCAACTTCGCGGACGCCACCAAGCACATGTCGTTCTTTGCCCCGTATCTCGTTGCAGCTGGTGGCCCTGTTACAGTTCCGATCATTCCGACCTATGGCTGGGCTCCCTGGGTTCCGATTTCTAATATCCTGCCCACCTACACGGTGAATATGACCACTATCCCTGCTGGTTATATTACACCTACCACGTTGGGCCCCACTACAGATCCCACCACTATCTACGGTACCTACACCCCGACTCCCCTGCCAGCTCCCGCAACCGGTTATTGGACTCCCGCTAACTTGGTCATCGATGCTATGACAGTCTGGACTCCGGACGGTCCTAATTTCGTTCTGAACCAAGAGTTCGTCTGGACCGAAACAACTCAACTCTACACGACCTACATCCTGCATGTTAACGGTCCTGATGGTTATGCCGTGACAGGTCCTGTCGCCGGCGTTACCGATTACATCGCGACCGACGGTCCTTCTCAGAACAACGTCAACGACCTGCTTGGCATCTACACCATTGCCGAGCCTCCGGCTTGCCAATACTGGGTACAGAATCCGATCGAAGTGACGGCCGGTATGTTCATGCCCGTTGGCCCCGGCGGTAAGAGCGCTGCTGCGAACTCCCGTAACGGATCAAAAGAAGATGTCTATCAGACATTTGAAGCCACCATCGAATTCGCTCTGCTGACCTATCCTGCCCTGACAGTGACTTCCACTCCTGCCGGCGCCGCAATCCTGAAGGATGGCGTGGATACCGGATTTATCACTCCGCACGTCTTCTGCCCTGGCCTGGCCGGCGTGTATTCGTTGTATTTGGATGGTTGGGATTGGACTCCTCTGGAATACACAGTTCCAGATTTGACCGCCGATCTAACGATCGATTTCGTTGGAGCTGAGATTCCAGTTCCCGACACCTACACCCTCACAGTCAACGGCCCCGATGGCTATGCCATCTTCAAGAACGGCGTCGACACCGGTCAAGTGACCGATCACACCTGCACTTCCAACGATGTGGCAGACCTGATTGGCACATACACCCTTGCTCCCGCTCCCTTGATGTATCACTGGGAACCCGCGCAGTGGGTGGTCACTGAACCCGACTTCACCCTCTGCAAAGCTGATTACTGCTACACGATCAACTTCGAACTTGTACCGGATTGCAACACCCCCTACACATTCGAAGTCAACGCCTTCTGCCTGGCTTGGTATGACGACAACGGCTATATCTTCGAGCCGCCGTACGATACCAATACCCCCGCGTTCCTCGATCCGAATGACGTCCATGCCGAGATCTGGTATGACAACGACATCAACGACCTCGTCGATCCCGTCTTCACCGGTGTTTACACGCCTTACATCTTCGGCGCCCCCGGCAACCTGCCCTTCTGCACCGGACTGTATTATGTTCAGCACCCGGATTACACTGACTGGATCCCGCAGAACGTGTATTACGATGTCATCAACAACGATTACTTCCTCGACTTCTTGGGTGGACCGTTCAACTGCGTTCCTGTCGAACTGAGCAGCTTCACCGCCACTCTGACCGCGCAGAACTACGTCCAGCTGACCTGGGTAAGCCAGACCGAAAGCCAGATGATGGGTTATGTCGTGTACCGCGGCACCACCAACAATCCTGCGGCTGCCGAAATGATCAACCAGCCCATGATTCCTGCCACCAACACGAGCACCACCCAGACCTACACGGTCACCGACACCGACGTTCAGATCGGCAGCACCTACTACTACTGGTTGGAAGCTGTTGATTACAATGCCAGCACCTACCACGGTCCTGTCAGCGTCATCGTCGAAGGCGAAGTCCCGCCCGTGCTTCCGGAAATCACTTCCATGCGCAATGCTTACCCGAACCCCTTCGCGGCGAACGGCAGCACCAACATCGAAGTCAACCTGAAAGCCGGCGAAAACGGCACTGTCACCATCTACAACGTTCTGGGCCAGACCGTGCGCACCTTCAGCGTCAGCGAAGGCAACCACATGATCAACTGGAATGGCAGAGACAGCAAGGGTAATGCTTGCGGAAGCGGCATCTACTTCTACAAACTCTCCACTCCTTCCATGAACGCGACCAAGAAGATGGTCATTGTCAAATAACCCCTAAATATCGATACTGATATATTCGCCCCGGGTTTTCCCGGGGCGTTTTTTTGTGCAAATCCCACCAATCTGGAGCAGAGGGAGTGGGCATATCTGAGTTATGATCAGAGAGCAAAGAGCAAAGTTCAGAGATGGCTTTGTAGTTCGGCTCCAGCGTTAGCTTAACCCAGACAACTTCCCAAAAAAGGCTCTTGACAATCCGGGCACTTGGAAAAACCTTACTTTTCGAAAAAATCCTGAAAGGAGCGGATATGCGCAAAATGGAGCAAGCCCTTGGCAAACTGCATAGTAACGTGCTGGAGCACAAGCTGTTTCCAGCCGGATCGAAGCTATTGCTCTGCTGTTCCGGTGGGGCGGACTCGACGGCCATGCTGCACCTTTTTTCCCGGCTGCGCTCTATTATGCAGATCACCCTGTTGGCCGTGCATGTGGATCATCAATTGCGCGGCGCGGAGAGCGATGCCGATGCCGAGTTGGTGAAAGAACAGTGCCTCCAGCTGAACATTCCGGTCATCGTGCGTAAGATCCGCCTGGAAAAAAGCGGCGACCTGGAAAACCAGGCCCGCAAGAAACGCCTGGACGCTTTCCATCAGGTTTTGGACCTCTACCGCTTCGATTACATTGTCACTGCCCACCACAACGGCGATCAAGCTGAAACGATGCTGCTGAACCTTTTCCGGGGCGCTGGGCTAAACGGCCTGGCCGGGATCAAACCCCGCAGCGGGAAGATCCTGCATCCGCTGCTGTGCTTTGAAAAAAAAGAACTGGTCTCCGTGCTGACCGAGGCTGACATATCCTGGCGCGAAGACGCCACCAACCAGGACCAGAGCTTCCGGCGCAACTGGATCCGGCATACCCTGATCCCGATGCTGGAAAAAGAACTCAATCCGGCGCTGGGTACCAAACTGGGGCTGCAGGCGCAGATTTTCGCTGAGGCGGATGCCACCATCCGCCAAAAAGTGCAGCCGCTGCTCCGCAAAGCCTTGCTGGAACTGACTCCGGACAGCGTCACACTGTCTCTGCCAGTATTAAGGAAATTAGGGCGCCTGGAGCAGTTTTACGTGCTCAAAGGCCTGGTCAGTTCTTTGAGCGGCACGGAGCGCGATTTCTTCCAGCACAATTTTGAGGATATCCGGGCCCTGATGGAAGCACAGGGTTCCAAATACATAGCGCTCAATCGCAGGCTCTGCGTTCGCAAGCAATACGACGAACTGATCATCGCGCGCGTGGCTCCGATCGAGGAACTGGCCCCGCCCTACGTGGTGGAGGAAGACCGCAGCCGCGCCGTCTGGGGCGATTACCGCTTCAGTTTCAAGATCCTGAAGGTGCTGCCGGAGCACCGTTTGGAAGACGGCGACCACGTCTATCTGGATGCGGACAAGGTGCATTTTCCCTTCACGATCCGCAGCCGCAAGCCCGGGGACCGCTTCATGCCGCTAGGCATGACACAGACACAGAAACTTAAAGAATTTTTCATCAATAACAAGGTGCCCAAATTCGAACGCGAGAAAGTGCCCGTCTTTGACGACGGCGGCAAGATCTTCTGGATCGCGGGATACCGTCTGGACGCCCGGGCGGCGATCGGGCCGGACAGCACGCGCTTTTTGCACATCAGTTCGGAACGGGTGCATGAAAAGCCTATGCGCGCGGCCAGCCGCAGCAAAAAAACAGAGGAAGATAATGAATAGCATGAATTGCGACCTCTCGGCAGTCCTGCTGGACGAATACCGCATCCAAACCCGGGTGCGGGAGATCGGAATGCAGATCGCCAGCGAATATAAAGACAAAGTACCGGTCATTATCGGCATCCTGAAAGGCGGAGCGATCTTTATGGCGGATCTGGTACGCAGCATCACGATCCCGGTGGAATTGGATTTTCTGGCGATCTCCAGCTATGGCAACGCCACTTCCAGCTCAGGCGTGGTAAAGATCCGCAAAGACATCGACGCCGATATCAGCGGACGCGATGTGATCATTGTGGAGGACATCGTCGATTCGGGATTATCCCTGCAATACATCCGCGATTATTTATTGAAGCACTCTCCCGCCAGTTTGAAGACCTGCGTGCTTTTGGACAAGCCCAATGCGCACAAGATGGAAGTCAGTTTCGATTACGTGGGCTTTGAGATCGGCAACGAATTCGTGGTGGGTTACGGGCTGGATTACGACGAACGCTATCGCAACCTGCCCTATATCGGCATTCTGAAAGAAGAGCTATATTCATGAAATATGTTTTGACAGCATTGATCCTGCTCGGCCTGTTTTGCAGTCTGGCAGGTGACAGCACCAACGTGAACATGGGCGTCAAGCCATCCCCGGAGACGGGAAAATCACCAACCGGCCAGGTGCTCAAAGAATTCGGCGCCATGATGAAGTGGTTCATTATCGCGCTGTTGGGCATTACCCTTTACAGCGCCGTGCGGATCTATCTCCTTAACCGTAAAAGGAACAAGGGCCAAGGCCCGGAGCCCAAGACAGGCAAAACCGGACCCGACAGACAGCCCGGCACCCGTCCCCTGCAGCCTGGCCCCATCCGGCCGCGGAAAGCCGCTGTTTCCTACCCCTACATCATTATCATGGTCCTGCTGGGGTTGCTTTTCCTTTATAGTTGGCTGGGCAACAAAAACCAGATCCAGGAAACGAGTTACACAGATTTTATGGCGCAGCTCAAGACTGGCCAGGTCAAGCACGTGGAATTCACCGACCGGGACATGATCTTCCTGGGCTCTGGTGCCAAATACTACCATACGATGCTGCCTCCACTGGACGATCCCACCCTCGTGCAACAAATGCTGGACAAGGGCGTCAAGGTCGAAACCAAGAAACCCTCGCGCTGGCTGGCGGCACTTTCCTGGCTGGCGCTGATCATCATCTTCGCAGCGCTCTGGTACTTTTTGCTGCGGGGTATGAACAGCCAGAATTCCAAGGCTTTCAGCTTCGGCAAGAGCCGCGCTCGGATGCACGAGGCCAGTAAAAGCACCGTCACTTTCAAGGATGTGGCGGGTGTGGACGAGGCTAAGGAGGAATTACAGGAGATCGTGGAATTCCTCAAAGATCCCAAGAAATTCCAAAGGCTGGGAGGCAGGATCCCGCGCGGCGTGCTGCTGGTCGGGCGTCCCGGCACCGGCAAGACACTTTTGGCCAAAGCCGTATCCGGCGAGGCGGGAGTGCCGTTTTACAGCATCAGCGGCTCCGATTTTGTGGAGATGTTCGTCGGTGTGGGCGCCGCCCGGGTGCGCGACCTCTTTGACCAGGCCAAGAAAAATTCGCCCTGCATCACTTTCATAGACGAGATCGACGCTGTGGGAAGGCACCGGGGCACTGGCCTCGGCGGCGGGCATGACGAGCGCGAGCAAACCCTGAACCAGCTTCTGGTGGAAATGGACGGTTTCGAGCCCAACGAAGCTGTGATCATCATCGCCGCCACCAACCGTCCGGACATTCTGGATCCAGCACTGTTGCGCCCCGGAAGATTCGATCGCCAGGTGACGGTCGATCTGCCCGACATCAAAGGCCGGACAGAGATCCTCAAAGTCCATTCCGCCAAGGTTCCACTGGCCGAAGACGTCAATCTGGAACTGATCGCACGCGGCACACCAGGATTCAGCGGCGCAGACCTGGCCAACATCGTGAACGAGGCGGCCCTGATCGCCGCACGGTATGGCAAGCAAAGCATCAACATGGGAGATTTTGAGGAAGCCAAGGACAAACTGATCCTGGGCAAGGAAAAGAAAAGCCGGGTCATACCCGAAGAAGATAAAAAACTAACCGCCTACCACGAGATCGGGCATGTATTGACTTCGGTATTTCAAGACAAAACGGAGCCGGTGCACAAGGTTTCGATCATCCCGCGCGGCTTCACGGCCGGCGCGACTCATTTTCTGCTTACCGATAAGACCGGCTATTCACGCACCTATCTGGAACAACTGATGGTGGAATTGCTGGGGGGGCGGGCGGCCGAGGAAGTCATTTTCGGCGAACTGACCACTGGCGCCGGCAACGACCTCGAACGTGTTTCCGAAATCGCCAAGAAGATGGTCTGCACCTGGGGTATGAGCGATGCTGTGGGTCCGATGACGATCGGCAAGGAACAGGGCGAAGTCTATCTGGGCAAGGAGTTGGTGGGCCGTGACGTCCACAGCAACGAGACTGCCCAACTGGTGGACAGCGAGATCCGCAGCTTCATCACCAAGGCCTACGACAAGGCGCTGACGCTTTTGCGCCAGCATCGCGAACTGCTGGAAAAACTCTCTGCTGAGCTGTTTGAGAAAGAAACTTTGGGTACTGAGGAGATATTTGACTTTATCCTGAATGAGATCGGTGACGAAGAACGGGAGCTGGTGAATAAGAAATACGCCAAAGCCAGGGAACTGCGTTTCGAGCATCAGGAAAAGGCTGAAATGCCTCCTACTGAAACCAATCCGGAGGAAAACCAGACCTGATGGCTATACCGAGATAGCGAGATTCCGACTCATAATATTATAAACGATGATAATCAAATCCAAGATCAAGGACCTGTTCGTTTCGCTGACAGTACGCAATTACCGGCTGTTCTTCATGGGGCAGGGTGTTTCCGTGATCGGCACCTGGGTACAGCGCACCACCATGGGCTGGTTCGTTTACCGGCTGACCAATTCGGCCTTTTTGCTGGGCTTGATCAGTTTCTTAAGCATGATCCCCTCGCTGTTCATAAGCCCCTTCGCTGGGGCCTGGGCAGAGAACTGGAATCGCAAGCACACGCTGGTGGGCACCCAGATCCTGTTCATGCTGCAATCTGCCCTGCTGGCAGTCGGGGTCCTGAGCGGCTTTATCAATACAGCCCGCTGGTGGCCGTTGATCTTCCTCAGCCTGATGCAAGGGGTCATCGAGGCTGTGGATTCGCCGTTCCGGCAGAACTTCGTGCTGGATCTGGTGTCCAAGCGTTCACTGCTGCCCAATGCGATCGCCACCAATTCCGCGATGTTCAATTCCGCCCGCCTGATCGGGCCTTCCATCGGCGGCGCCATGATCCTGCTTTTCGGGGAGGGGATCTGTTTTGCCATCAACGCCGTCTCTTATCTGGCGGTTATCGTGGCCTTACTCTATATCCGGGTTTCCTATCCTCCTCGCCGCCGCAGCAAAGCTTCCACCGTCAGCAAAATCCTCGAAGGCTGGAAGTATTCCTGGCAGAACTTTCCCATCCGCTATCTGATCGGCAATCTCAGCGTTTTCATGCTTTTCGCCATGTCCTATTCCGCGGTGATACCGGTTTTTGCACGCGACATCCTGAAAGGTAATGCCGGAACGCAGGGCTTGCTCCTTTCCCTGACCGGCATCGGAGCCCTGGTCAGTTCAATTTATATGGCTGGACGCAAGACAATCAAAGGCCTGCCTGTCGTTTCGGCGATCCTGGGCTGCGTGGCCAGCCTGGGACTTATCGGTTTCGCGCAAAGCCACAACTTGATCCTGAGCATGGCCATGATGCTATTCATAGGATTGGGGCTGACGATCCAGATGTCCGCCACGAACACTCTGATCCAGTCGGTGGTGGATGTACGGATGCGTGGCCGTGTCCTCAGCGTCTATACCATGACTTTCAATTCACTATCGCCCTTTGGCAGCCTGCTGATCGGCTCCCTGACCAAGCAGTTGGGAGCCCGTTTGGCGCTGACGCTTTGCGCCGGAATCTGCCTCTTGTGGTCACTGAACGGTTTGCGTCTGATCCCCAATCTGATGAAGCGGATCATGCGCATGCTGGTGCTTAATAAAAACACCGAGATCTACCGCCCTATACCGGTCACGATCCAATACTCGGGGATCGAGGGATGAAGATCTTTTGCCATCTGGGAAACCGCGTTCCCGATTACCGGGGGATTATGAAAGAGCACACAGACTTTATGGTCGGGAATAAGAAAATACCCGCCTCGCGAGTGGTGATCGCGGAACAGACACATTCCGACCAGGCGCATATCTGTACGGAAGCGGATTGCGGCGCCGGATTTCATGATCATCCCCAGATCGCGACAGCCGATGCCTTAATAACAGATATCCCCGGCCAATACCTGCTGATCCGCACCGCCGATTGCACCCCGATCTTACTGCATGACCGGAAAGGCAGTCTTGTCGCCGCGATCCACAGCGGTCGGGAGGGAACGAGGAAAAACATCGCCGGCAAGACAGTTAAGGCAATAGCGGACAATTTCGGTATTTATCCTGAAGACCTGAAGGCCTGGATCGGAGCCGGGATCTGCCAACGGCATTACGAAGTGGATGCCGCTACCTGGGACGCCTTCAGTGCTAGCTTGCAAGATCAGGGGATTGAACCTGATATGTCGCTACCGCGCCATATAGACATCCCCGGCTGCATTTTTCAGCAACTCACAGCGGCGGGAATCCCCTCCTGCAATATAGGGTGGGAGCAGATCTGCACCTTTGAATCGCCGCTGCATTTTTCCTGGCGCCGGGATGCGACCAACAACCGCCAAATCAACCTCATTGGATTGGAATATGAGTAAAATACTGACCAGCCCGGCTGGAAACATCAGGCTGGAACTGAGAGACGACCGCCTTTCGGCCTGGCTGACCATCATCGGCCGGGAGGAAATGAGCAATGAACGGGACATTCTGGACCTGATCGAGCAGGCGGGCATCAAAACCGGATTCGAGGAAGCCGCCAAATACATGCGCAAGCATGGCCTGGAAAAGGATTTCGATACCGCATTCCCGATCGCCATGTGCAACCGGGTCCAGGGGGAGACCAAACTCAGTTATTATTTCGATCTGGAAAAAGCCAGGCACTTCGACGGCCGCGTTACTATCAATGATCTTTCACAGCTCACTTGCATCGAAGCCGGAACGGTGGTCGCCGATTTCAATGGCAATATATTCGACCGTCAAGGCTCGATCTATGACATCTACGGAGAAATGCTCGAAGATGAGGAATTCAAGCCGGAAGCTGTTCAACGGCTCATTGGTGTGAATGTCAGCTATGACTCCCAACGGCGCCAGTTCGTTGCCTCCAGCGCGGGCTATCCCAGCGTGGGAGAGGATGGACGCATCTCTGTCATCGCGCAGCTTTGCATCGAGGGAGATGTTACAGATCCTGTCCCGGAATTGCGTTGTCCAGTCTCACTCGCGATCACCGGCACTGTCAGCGGGGCACGCATTACTGCGGGAGGAAACCTTTCTATCGGTGGTAGTGTGATCAGTTCTACACTTTTTTGCCAGGGAGACCTGATCGTGGGAGAGGGTATCGAAGTCTGCCAGCAGCCGGGTCTGGAGATATGGGGAGATATCAGTTGCGCGGCAATAAAATCATCCACTGTGCTGTGCCGAGGAAAACTGACTTTTACGGACAGCATCCGGACCAGCGAGATTTACGCTGACGGCGGTATAAACACTGAAACGGGATCAATTTCCGGAGGCCATTTGGAAAGCGGCGACACGGTCGAAGCCAAAGATTTAGGCGATGCCCAAGGCGGCGCAACTGAATTGGAGATCACCATCAGCCCATTCTACAAGGCCAAACTGATGCAGCTGACCAAGGACCTGATCCGCCTGAAACAAGCTGAAAGCCCTTCCAGTGAGGCACTGGAGGACTTGAACTCCCGGATCCGTTCCTGCGAATTGGAATTGGACCGCGAGTTGAACACCTATCTGCAACAGCCGCGTCCGGAGAAACTCAGGTTGTCAGTGCGCGGAGAGCTATTTCCGCCCGTCAGCATACGTATCCTCAAACACGAATATACGATCAAAGAGCGGAAGTCTCAGTTGGAAATACTGGAAAAGGATTAGTTCCGATGGTAAAAAAGACTTTATTGGGTCTGGCCTGTTTGCTCGCAGCACTTGCCGCGTATGCCTTGCAGCCGGATTTTGCCTGCGACCCCGCAGTGTCTCCCGATGGCAAGCAAGTGTGTTTTGTATATGGCGACGATCTCTGGTTGGTGCCTTTCAAGGGCGGTGACGCCACGCGCCTGACATCTACCGATGCTGGAGAATGGGGGCCGTGCTGGTCGCCTGACGGAACCTGGATCGCTTTCACTTCCAACCGGGGCGGGGTAAGTTATCCCTATCTGATTTCTCCTTCCAGTGGCGAGGTTCGGGCGGTCATTGCGGAAAGTTATACAATCTCGGACTGGTTCAGCGACGGCCAAAACCTGCTCTGCACGCGCTACAACCAGGAATTCGGTTCCTCTTTTTACAAAGTCCCTGTGAACGGTTCACGGCCTGTGCTTCTTGCCGAGATCGGCGATCGCTATGCCTCGCTGTCGCCCGATAATAAGAGTATTGTGTTCAACCGCAATGGCAATCCGCACCGCGAATCCTACCGCGGCAGCCTGGCCGGGGAACTGTGGAAAATAGACATCGCCACTAAGGCCTACTCAAGGCTTACCAATACCGATTACACGGAGCGTTACCCGCGCTTCTCGCATGACAGCAATGCCCTGTATTTCTGCGCGTCCGACGGCGAACGTTATCAGATCTACCGTGTGAACAACCTCGATTTCAACCGGCGGGTAAAATTGACCAACCTTCCTTTGTGGTCAGCCCGGGATATCAGCATCGCACGCAAGAACGACAATCTGGCCTTTGAATGCTTCAACGAGATCTGGAAACTGGAAGCAGGCGGCAAGGCCTCCAAACTGGAGATCTCCATCCCTGAAGATCTCTGGCAGGAAGACGACAATCGCGAGAAGGTCAACAATGAGTTTGATGATTTCGCGGTTTCCGGCGATGAACTGCTATTGGGCTTCCGTTACAAATATGATACTTTTTTCATGCCCCGCAAAGGGGGAGAGGTGCGCCAGATCACCCATGACCAATGCTCCGTGGGGGATTTGGAATTCCTTGACGATGGGCGCACCCTGGTTATGCAGCAGATGGACAAAGGCCTGAACAAGCTCTTTACAGTCAAGTCTGACAGCTTGATGGCGTTGACGCCGGTTGACTGGTTTGGCGCCGATAGCCTGGATGTGGAAAGCGTCACGAAGGATCCCGGCGGCAAGTGGATCATCTATTACGGGGACAATCGTTTGAGCAGCCGGATAGCTGTGGCGGATTCCAATCTGACAAATATCAGACCATTGCAGGTCAAACGTCCCGTGGTCAGCAACTTCGCGATCAACGCTGACGGAAAATACGCGGTTTATGCCACCACACGCGATGATTTCTGGACTCGCGAGATCTGGCTTTACGACTTTGCCAAAGACGAGCATGTAAAGTTGCTCAACGACGACGCCTGGATCGGAAACCTAAGCTGGACCAAGGACGAGCAGTCGCTGCTGGTTTCCCGTGCGGGAGGCATCTACCGGCTCGATCTCGTGCCCCGGGACGAATATGAATACGACGTCGACAACTGGAAAGAAATCCTGGCCTCCAGCCAGGCCAAGGCTGGCGGCACGGAAGCGGAGCCGGATAGCCTGGGTGCAGGAGATGGGCAAATTGATTCCGCGGAACCTGATTCCCTGGCCGCTCAAAGCGGATTCGCCCCTACCCAGCGCAAAGAGCTGAAGATAGTCTGGGAAGGTCTGGAAAAGAGGCTCTTTCCCGTGGTTGCCGAATCCGGCCATTCCCTCTATGTGCAAAAAGTGATCGACGACAGCACTTTCTATTACACGTCCGAGGATACTGAAACCGGGGAACTGACCCTGAAAAAGACCAATCTTTACGGCAGGGAGTCCAAGGAGGAAATCGATTTCGGCAAGGGAGCACAAAATCTGCGTTGGTTGGGAAAGATGATCTATTACCTCCGTGACGGGATGGTGCGCTATTACAATACGGAAAAAGGCTCCAAGGGCGAAATCCGCGATGGATTTGACTATGACTACAGCACCCAAACTCTCAATACCAAGGTTTTTGAGCAGGTCTGGGGGGTCTTCGGCCTCAATTTTTACGATCCGGACATGCACGGCAAAAACTGGCGCAAGCTCTACGACCTCTATCATCCCTACGCTGAAAAAGCCCGCTCTATAAACGATATCGCCGCCATCGTCAATGAAATGATCGGAGACGTTAATGCCTCGCACACTGGCTTCTATCCCCGCAGCGAAGGATCAGCCAACGGACGCCGGGTGGCTGCGTTGGGCGTGGAATTCGATTATTCAGCACTACGCGAAAACGGAGTTACGGTCCGCCTGGTATATCCCACTTCGCGTTTGGCTTCATATTACGGGCTCAAGGCGGGAGACATTATCACGCACATCAACGGGATCGCCATCACCGCGAAAACGCCGCTGGATTCGTTGCTGACCGATCAGGTTGGCAAACGGATCAACCTTCGCTACACCAGCGACGGCGTTGACAAGGAGGCTGCGATCACCGGTCTTTCCTATACGGAATATCGCCAATTGTATTACACCTATAAGGTCAGCCGCGCCAGGCAGACAGTTTCCGATCTCACCAACGGCCGCATTGGCTATGTGCACATACCTGCGATGGGCGGCCGCGACCTGGAGAATTTTCAGCGTGAACTGTTTCGCGACAACGCTGATAAGGACGCCCTGATCATCGATGTGCGCGGCAACAGCGGCGGTTACGTGCACGACCAGATCATATCCCTGTTGAACAAAAAACCTTACGCCTATTCCACCTCGCGCCGTTACAGCGGCGAACGCAACCAGGAACCGCGCCGCGCGTGGACCAGGCCTACCATCGTTCTCGTTGACGAAGGCTCTTTCTCCGACGGGGAGATCTTTCCCACGGTCTATCAGGAACTAAAACTGGGCAAGGTGGTCGGCTCGCCTTCCAGCGGCTCTGTGATTGGCACCTGGGAATTCGAGCTGATCGATGGCTCTTCAATGCGCCTGCCCGGCTCCGGCTGGTACCGTTTGGACGGCACCAACATGGAAGGCAATGGCGTGGTGCCGGACATCATTGTGGAAAACACACCCGCCGACGAGATCGCTGGTCGGGATGCCCAGCTTTTGCGTGCCGTCGAAGAGATCCTCAAAGAGGTCAAATGAGCCGCATACGAAGATCCAACCAGCATTGCCGGAATACACAAGGAAAGTGATTTGGACAAGGATCTGCAAAACTTAATACTGCGCGCGGAAGCGTTGATGAAACACAACTGGCTGCACGCCGTGCAACTCCTGGAAAAAGCCGTTGAGGAAAATCCCCGCGACCCGCGCCCTCTGATCGCTTTGGGGGAGTTCTACCAGCGGCGCCAGCTCTTTGACAAAGCGGTCAAGTGCTTCCAATCGGCCTTGAAGATCACACCTGCTGACAACCATCTCAAACTGGTCATTGGCAACACCTATTTCGCCGAAGCGGAATATCAGCTGGCCATCGTCTATTACGACCAGATCGAGAATCCGCATCCAGATGTGCGCTACAACAAGGCTCTGGCTTTGGCTTACATGGGCCGCAACCGCGAAAGCATCGCCATCATGCGCGAAATGCTCGACATGATAGACAACAATCCCTTCATCTATTTTCTGCTGATCGAGCAACTCCTGCGCGTGGAGGATTATACCACGGCACGGGACTACATTGCCAAAGCGGAGGCCAAGATCGGCAACCATCGCCACCTCACGCTTCTCAAGGCCCTTACCTACGCGCATTTCCAGAACTGGCTGCTGGCCTATAACGCTTTCCACACCTACGCTGCCAGCGGTGACATCATTACCACGGAACATGTGTCGATCTACGCTGATTGCGCGGTCAAATGCGGAATGCCGGACCGCGCGGTGCCCATCCTTAAAAAAGGGATCGAAAACAACCCTTACGGAATGGGCCTTTACGAAGAGCTGATCCGGTTGCTGATCCAACAAAAAAAACTGGCCCAAGCCAGGGAATACCTCAAACAGGCCAAACGCTATTTTCCGCTGCTCAGCCCCCTGCTCCGCTTGATGCAGGCCAGGCTGGGTAACGTTCAGGGATAGGCGCGAGTGGCGATTCTGCGCCTGCAAAATCCGCTGCTGCGCTATGCGTGGGGTGCGGCGGATTTCATACCCGATTTGCTTGGCCAGAAGAGCGATTCCGACCATCCTGTCGCCGAAATGTGGATCGGAGCGCATGCCCAGGCACCTTCGCTGGTAAACGGCAAGGACGGTAAAATCCCTTTGGATGTTTTTATCAGCCGGGATCCTAAGGCAGCATTGGGCCAAGCCGCGCAGCTTTACAACGGAAAACTTCCTTTTCTGATGAAGGTCCTGGCAGCGGAGCGCCCGCTTTCCATCCAGGCCCATCCCTCCAAATTGCAGGCTGAAAAGGGTTTTGCACGGGAAAACAGGCTTGGCTTGGCTCTGGATTCCCCGTTGCGCAATTACAGGGACGACAACCACAAACCGGAATTGATCTGCGCTCTGACACCATTCCGGGCGCTCTGCGGATTTCGGGATCATCGCGAGATCGCTGCCAATTTTAGAGTTGCCGGCTTATCAGGATTTTTCAGGACAATCAACGCTTTGGAGCAAAGCCCCGCTCAATCTGAATTGCGCGGTTTTCTGCTGGAGCTGCTGAATCTTCCCGAGCCGGATAGAAAGGACGTTTTTACCACCTTGTTCGATGCCCAGGATAGGATGGCAGCCTTGCCAGCTGAAATCGTCCGGATCTGCCGGGATCTGGCCACGCACTTTCCCGGCGACATCGGGATCCTGGCGCCGCTTTTCCTAAACATTCATAAACTCCGCCCGGGCGAAGCGCTCTATCTGGGCCCCGGCGTACTGCATTCTTATGTCGAAGGAGCCGGAATCGAGATCATGGCAAATTCTGACAATGTGCTCCGGGGCGGGTTAACGCCCAAGCACGTGGATGTAGCTGAACTGGTCAACATCCTTGATTTTTCCACCGCGCCAAGGGTAAAAATCCTGCCCATGAGTGACAGCTCCGATTCGGTCGTCTATCCCTGCCCGGCCAGGGAATTTTCTTTGCGCTGCCTGGATTGGATACAGCGTTGCGAAACCGTATGGGAAACTGAGAACAGACCTCTGCTTATAATCAGCGTCGCAGGGAGATTTTCGTTGCAGGATAAAGTGACAGAAGTCACTTTGAAAAAGGGTGATTCAGTCTTTGTGCCCGCTAATACTGGAAAGATCAAGATCGCCGGCCGCGGCAAGCTTTGGCAGGCCTCAGTCCCTGCTGATCAGAGCTGAAATTCCACTCCGAAATTGACGGCTTCCACCACCTCGTCCCTACCCAGGATCAATCCATCCGCATTCAGGTCGCTGTAATATTCGGAATATTTCAGCACCAGATTGAGATTGTCGCTGTAGCCGTAAACCAGCCTGCTGCTTATTTCCGCGTTCACGCAGCGCAGGTTTTTCCAGTCGACCTTGTCCACATCCGTTTGCGCGTAATATAAGGAGGCTTCTTTCAGTTTGGGCAGCCGGCCGGGCATGATGGTCAGCTTGCCCCAGAGGGACTTTCCGTGCTTGAGTTCGTCGCCGTAAAGGTCCTGATAGGCCACTTTCAGATATCCGATCCTGCCGATGTTGCCTTTCAAATAGCCAAACCAGCCCAGTCCAGGCTTGACCTCCGCCAGCAGCGCTTGCTTCGTGTTCAGGAAATAGCTGCGGTGGCCGTCTTCTTTGGAAACGGTGACCACGGACTGGCAGCGTTGCTCGTCATAGAGGTTGTTGAAATATGAGGGGAGGAAGCGGGCGCCGAAGCTGCGCATCTCCAGTTTGAGGTCAAAGATGCCCACGCGCGCGGCCAAACCGGGAAAGATCAGCCCGCTGCCGTAATGCTCCATCACTGCGAATTCAGCATAGTTGCTCAGGCTGAAATCTCCGCTTTTGATCAGGGGCAGGTCATAATCCAGGCTGTAAATCCAGAGCGATGGATTGTCCACATAACGGGCCGCGGAATCGGGATAGACGGCAGTGTCGAAAGGATAATCCGGATAGATATTGGCGATGTTGGGGAAAACCTCGTTCACGTAGGGATTGAGGGCGGGATCGTCGAGAATGGAATTTCCGTTGAGGTCGATGTCCACATTGTCGGCCACGCCGTCGTCGTCGGTGTCCAGCCAGGCTTTTTTGTCCTGGGGAAATTTGTCGTAAACGTCGGGATAGCCGTCATGGTCGGAATCGGGATATTTGCCGTAGGGATTGCGGTCCGCGCCGACATTCAGCCCCAGCCTGAGTTTTTTCAGCAAGGGCAGTTTCAGGATCTGCAATGGCTCGAAGGAAGCCCGGGCGGCGATGACCTCGTTCTTGCTGATGTCGTGGGTGTAAAACTCAAAGCCGAAACCAAAGCTGTTCGTATTTGCGCCCACATAACCGCCCAGGGGCCTGTAGTCCGGATACCGCAGCATGTTTGAGTAATCGTCGAAGATCAGGCCATGACCCAAAGTGTAGTCGGGAATACTGCCGACCTTGAAATAGAGCGAGTCGCTGCGGTCGGCGAACCGCAGGTAAAGCACCTTGCCCAAGATGTCCTTCCAGTTGTCCCAGTCTTGTTGGCGCAATTGGCCGGCGCCATTGATCAGCAGATCGAGGTCCAACCCGATGCCCACTTTCCAGATCGACATTTCCGGCTTGATCCGCAACTGGGTGTAAGCCGTGCCATCCGCCATCAGGGTGCCCAATATTCCTGCCAGACCGAATTTGGGGGTATTCGTCACCGGATAGACCGGATCTTCCCAAGTCTCGTCGCCGGGGAACATGTAGCCGTCGTTGAGGCTCTGCGCCGCCAGCAGAACCGGCAACAAGGCCAGCAGGATGATCCAAAGGTGCTTTTTCATGCTTTGCTAAAGGGCTTTATTATCGGATGGTATCTAAAGCGTATCATGCCGCAATCCAAAAAAACCCCGAATCTGGCGCATCCGGGGTGATTGGAAGAGGGAGGGAGTTATGAAAGTTATTTGAGCAGCACGGCTTTGCTGGTATAGACTTCTTTGCCGACATGCATGACGATAAGGTAGGAGCCGCTGCTGCAAGCGCGGTTGGCTTCATCGGTGCCGTTCCAGGTGACCTTGTAATTGCCGGGGGTTCGGTTTCCTTTCACCAGTTGGCGGATCTTCTGTCCCCTCGCGTTGTAAATTGTTATCTCCACATCGCTGCGGTGGTCCAGGCTGTAGGTGATTGTGGTGCTGGGATTGAAGGGATTGGGAAACACCGAACTGATCTCCGTGGTCAAGGGGATAACCATGTCTGAATGATAGTCGAAATCCAGGGCGATGGACACCGGACCGTGCAAGGTGTTCGTCCCATCGAGG
>JAKQNV010000101.1 GCA_029565595.1 Candidatus Cloacimonadota bacterium | reverse complement strand
TCTGGGCAGTCAGCGGCGGTAGCGTCTATTACGACCACAGTTACGGTGTTTCCACGGACGGAGCTGGAAACTGCTACGCCACCGGCTACTTCAACGGCACCGCGACCTTTGGGCCGTTCACCCTGACAGGACCGGCCTTTTGGGGCAGCATCTGGGTAGCAAAGCTCGATCCTGCCGGCAACTGGCTGTGGGCGGTCAGCGGTGGCGGCCCCTCCACGGATGGCTCCGAAAGCATCGCCACAGATAGCGCCGGATACTCTTGCATTACAGGCTATTTCGAGGGAACATCGACCTTCGGCACGCACAGCGTGACCAGTTTTGGCAACAACGACATTTTAGTCGCCAAACTTGATCCCGACGGCAACTGGCTCTGGGCGAGCAATGCGGGTGGCTCTTTTCCTGAGGGCGGACGCAGCGTGGCGGTGGATTCCGACGGCAAGTGTTACATCACTGGAAGCTTCAGTTCGGAAAATGCAGCGTTCGGGACGCAGATCATCCATGGCGACGGGTGGGATTATGAGGTCTTTGCCGCCTGCCTGGATGGGGACGGCAATTGGCTCTGGGCCAATGGAACCACTCCTTTGGATTACGATGACGACAGCGGCGAGGACATCATCCCGGATGGCTATGGCAATTGTTACATCACTGGCTCGATCAACGGCACGGCGATTTTTGGCACCACGACCCTCACCAGCTATGGGCTTAGTGACATCTTTGTGGCTAAGCTGGACAACACAGGCAACTGGGTTTGGGCGATGCAGGCGGGATCGGCCAGTTCTTCCTTTGGCGATGCCGGAACCGCGATTGCCATTGCATCCGACACCCATGTGTTGGTTTCCGGATCCTGTTCCGTCAATTGCGTATTCGGCTCTATCACTCTAACAAACTATCCCATGTATGCCAACGCTTTTGTGGCCAGCCTCTACGACGAAGTGCAGAATCCGGTTCCCGGCCCTGTAACTCTGCTCAGCCCGGAAAACGGGGCGATGAACCTACCCCTGGCGGGATTTGACCTGACTTGGGAGCCTGATCCGAACTTCGGAACGCCCGACCACTACGAAATCTATCTGGCGGACAGTCCGGACCAGATATATTTCCAGCAGTTCTGGATCTGTGATGAGAACCATACGAACCCAGTGGAGGAAGGTATGGCGTTCGGCACTGACGAGACCTGGTACTGGACTGTCGTCGCAGTCAATGATGCCGGCTCGACACCCACCTCAGAGATTTTCAGCTTCACGACCTGGTCGCAATGGGTAGTGGAAACTTTGCCCGCGACCTGGGATTTCGAAGGACCCGCATTTCCGCCCGATGGCTGGACATCGGAGGATCTGGACGGCGTCTGGAGTTATTGGGAATTGAATGTCGACAACAACCACACCCCCGGAGGATCGCAAAGCGCCTTGCACTGGAGAAGCGACTTGGAACCCTCCCAGAACGGCTGGCTGGTCACGCCTCCGGTGGCCGTTCCCGCGGGTCAGTACACGGAACTGAGTTTCTGGCATAACAGCTGGTGGGAAGATTTTTATGATTACTCCGGCGTATTGGTCAACACCACCAACGATCCGAACGATCCGGACTGGGTTGAGCTTTGGTCGCCGCAGCGCGTGGGGCAGTTCTGGCTGCAGGATTTCGTCAATGTCAGCGTCTGGGGCGGGCAGGTTGTTTATTTTGCCTTCGTCTACCGGGGTCTGAACGCGACTGACTGGTTCGTGGACGACGTCAGCGTCTGTACCGTCGCGCCGGTGACGGAATTTCCGGCCGTCTGGGATTTCGAGGACGGCGTTTTTCCGCCTGTTGGCTGGACCAAAGCTGATCTGGACTGCAAGGAGACCACCTGGATCCTGAATGGCGACAACAACCACACTCCGGCTGGACAATACAGCGCCGCGCATTTTTATAGCACGCTTTGGGATGAAGATCCGGGCCAGGACGGCTGGCTGATCACCCCGCCCGTGGCTGTTCCGGCAGATGGGATCTGGGGCCTGTATTTTTGGGACAGGATCTTCTGGTTCGATTATTACCGGCACAACGGCGTTTTGGTAAATACCACAAATGATCCCCACGACACAGGTTGGGTCGAGATCTGGTCGCCCTCGTATCAGAACGAGGAGTGGGCCCAGGAAATAGTCAATATCAACGCCTACCGGGGCCAGACAGTTTATTTCGCCTTCCGCTACGAAGGTTACGACGGACACGACTGGTACCTCGACGACATCAGTATCCAAAACCTGGGCGCCGACAGCCAGCCTCCGATCATCAGCTATCTAAAGCCTCTGAACTCGCCGCGTGACGACATTCCTTTCCGCTTTACCGCTACGGTTGTGGACGATCCGACATTTCAAAGTCCGATCGGCGGAATGGCCTTGCACTGCTCGTATTACGGCTCAGAGGGATTTGTCACGCTGCCGATGGCCTTGCTGAGCGGAAACACCTGGTTCGCGGACATCCCGCCGCAGCCTCTGGACACCGAAGTGGACTATTATTTCGAGGCCTGGGACATCTATGGCAATTACGCCGACACCCAGCCCTACAAATGGTTCTACGTTGACGATCCCACCTGGCTTTCTTACGACGATGGCGGAACAAACCATCTGGGATTCGATGACCAGAATTTCGGTGTGGCCGCAATTTACGAAAATCCGTTCTTTGATTTAAACCAGCCAGTGCGAATCCTGCAAACCGGCTGCGGAGCGGACATCGCCGCGACGGCCGAACTGCACGTCTATTCTTACGACGGGACCAATCTTCTCGACGCGATGGCGCCTCTGGCGGTCAACCTCAACGAAGGCGAATGGATTACATATCAAGATTTGGCGGCTTTTAACGTGGACGTGGAAACCAAATACTTCGTGGTAGCCTATGAAAACATCCCGGCAGGGACGCATATCTGGTTCGACAGCCGCTACGACTACGGTATGTGCCGCCTGATCACGGGCAACGTCCTCGAAGCGATGCCTGCCACGGGATCCTGGGTAATACCAACCTATGTGACCAGAGCCGGCTTGGCGGCCCCGCAGATCAGCATCACTCCGGTGGACTGGTATTTCATGATCTCCTGGGAACCGGTCCCGGGCGCCGCGGGCTATAACTTCTACGGCAGCAGCGACCCCTATTCCGGGGATTGGACATTGCTCCAGACAACAGCGGACACTTGGTGCTTCTATCAGGAACCGGAACCGCAGCAATTTTTCCGCGTGACCGCGCTCAGCGAATTACCTTTGAAAAACCCGGCGGAAAGGGCCCTGCAGCCATATTTGCCAAACGGGCCGCTGCGTGACTTCAAGGCCAGGAGACCGGCCCGCTTGAGCCTGGATAAATAAATACCGGTATTTTGTAAACAGCGATTTTCTCAGCCCGGGCGCGCCCAGAGGGGATAATCCTTGCGGCGCTCCCGGGCTTTTATTTTGGACTATTGATCAAATGGGGTATCTGTATTTGGTCTCTAAAAGCCACCGTTGTCATTACAGCATAGGGATTGGGCTTGATTTCGTAAGCGACCTGATGATTGTGAACTTGAGCTTTGTTTTATTCCGATAGCCTGATTTAATCGGGCCATTTCCGTGCAAAGACCCCATGTACTGTCTGACAGATCTAATCATCTCATTTACAACAAGATAGTAAGAGCGCTCTGGCGATCAATACGGGATCAATACGGGATCATTACGGATTTGATCCGTAATGATCCCGTATTGATCCCGTATTGATAGTAAGAACCATATAAGGCCCAATCATGCAATTTCATATTTACCAATGAATTGGAGATTTTCTGGCGCGTTGACTTGGGTATCATC
>JAKQNV010000013.1 GCA_029565595.1 Candidatus Cloacimonadota bacterium | reverse complement strand
CCGTAAGCATGATACCGACCTGTTCGCGCTGCACCTGGATCTGCTTTTCGTTGTCAGTCACCACGTAGGGTACGACTTCGCCGATGTGGATCTGCGCCTCGTTGCCGTTGAGCGCTGTGACGCGGGTGTCCGTAAGCAGTTTGGCAGCGTTGTTTTCCAACAGCCAGTCGATGGTGATGTCAAAAGCGGTCAGCTGGCGGCTGAAATGGCCGATGTCGCTAAAACCGTTGATCCGCTGGAAATACTGCTGGTCCGGCAGGACCTCGATGTCCGTGGGATCGCCGTGGGGCAGATAGCCCGTGACGTCGGTGTAATTGTAAGGCAGGCCGGCGCCGTCGCTGTTTATCGGATCCTCAGCGATGATGGTGGTGAGGTGGTTGAGGCGGCTCCAGTCAATTCCGTATTTTTTCGAATCAGACAGATTGATCTCGATCATCCGCACGCGAATCTCAACCTGTTTCTGGGCGATGTCGATCCGGTCGATCAGATCCTTGATGCTGTCGTAGGTGTCGGTGTTGCCGAAGACCATCAAGGCGTTCTGGCCTTCCAGCGGGACTACCTTCAACCCGGAATTTTCCAGGGATTTGCTCACCCTGGCGGCATCCAGGTTATTCAGATAGATGATATTGTTGCGTTCACCGGCTTCTTCCATGATGTTCTGTTTGGAACCCACCAAAAAGGTGTTGTCCCCATAGATCTTATAGGACAGGCCAGCGGAACGGGCCACGAGAGAAACGGCGGTCTCGATCGGAACATCCCGGACACTCACGGTAACTCTTTTTTCCTCAGCTTCCTTCCCGGCTGCCTGTTCCGAGGCAAGAACGATATTGGTGTTGCTCAGGCGGGCCAGCGTGCTGAGAACCGAAGAGAGCGGTTCGTCCATACTGTTCAAAGTGACGGGTCTTCTAAGCGGGCTTGATTGGGCACCAAGCGTGACAATTCCCATTAGGAAACTCAGGACAATGGCGCAGACAATGAAGCGTCTTTGTACGTTGACACGTATCATATTAACTCCAGCTTCCATATATTTTTTCATTAGTAGTTATCGTTAATTACAGTCTTCTTGGTGTCTTCCTTGCTGAAGTCCGGCATCACGGGCCGGGATTGGATCTCCAGCGTTTGAGGCCCGCCAAAATAGATCCCGACGGTTTTATCACCGATCCAGGTTATTCTGCGGCCTTCCACCACGTCGCCCACTCCTCCGGAGAGGATACGGTCCTGATACTCAAAAGTGACCAGCCGGCGTCCGGACTGCTCATCCAAGTAAGTTCCGGTGGCGCGGAAGGTGTTGCGCAGCATTTCCAGCCATTCCTTGGTGCGGTCAAAACGGTCTTTGATAATGTTCCCCTGGCGGAGGGGATCCTTGGATATCGCAAAGACGAAGTTCTGACGGTCCTGGATAGAGGACTCAATAGCCATGATGCGGGTTTTCAGGGTATCGGACACGGATTCGTTGGTGTAGATGGATTTCGCTCGAATCTGCTTGTTCTTCTCGTTAACGGTCGCCAGGCGAATCACGTAAGCGAGGAGGAAGATGATTATCAGGCCGACGGCCAGGTCTTTCACGAAACGCAGTTGCATGTCAGGCTCCCTTCTTCACTTTAAAGATGGACAGTTCCAGTGATATTTTATACTTGTTGGGAGCATTGGGATCCTGCGTCCCGCTTTTAGTCGCGATTTGGGTGGGGCTGATGTCCAGATACTGGATCTTGATGATGTGGTTCTGGGCTTCCAGGGCCGAGATGAATTGCCCCATCTGCTGGAAAGTCCCTTCCAACTCAATGGTGTAGGTTGTTTCGAGCATACCGGCCTCGGCGAATTTATTGGAGTCGGAGATCTTGACCAGTTTCATCTGGTTTTGATCCCGCAGGCTCTCGATCTTTTTCTGGAAATCGTTCAGCTCGTCGACCGAGAATTTATCTTCCTTGGTCAGGCTGTTGCCGATGATCTCAGTAAACTGCCGCAGCTGTTCGTCCATGATCATGGCGCTGTTCAGCTTTTCCAGAGTGTTCTTGATCTTTTTATCGTAGCTTTTGATATCAGCTTCGTTTTTCTTGAGTGTGTTGCCGGCCAGCCAGAAGAACAGGACAGTGATCAGGATCATGCCCAGGATTAAGGCGAGGTATTTTTCTCTCATTGCTCGGGCCTCTTTTTACCAGCCAAGGCCTCTTTGCTGTAACACTCGATCACGAATTCGAGGATCTCCGTGTCCTTGGCGATCTGCCTGGTTTTGGATCCGGACTTGATCTCCGGAAAGTCGTTGCTGATCTCTGGATCGGCTTTTAGCCGCTGGACGAAATCAAAGGTTATATCGCCTTCCTTGACGCCTTTACTGACTTCGATGATACCGTTCAGGGTCAGGACGCCGTTGCTGAAACTGAGTTTGCGCACGGCCAGTTGCTGGTCGATATCGCGGCTCAGGGCTTCCAGTTTTTTGGTCCAGAAGATGCGGTTGCTGAAAGTCTGGGCGAGTTTGTCCACATCGGCGACGGAGAGATATTCCCCGCTGGATTGGTATTTGGAAAGCTGGGCGCTGACTTCCTTATAATATTGGCGGCGGTTTTCCACTTTCCTGCTCAATTGCTTGCTCAGATAGAAAAGACCTCCAAAGCAGAGCAGGGCCCCGATCAGGTAACCGATCACGGCATTGCGGAAGGTTTTGTTTTCCTTCTCCGCCTGGAGTTTCATTTCCCCGTATTTATTGAGGTTTACTTTGAAATAAAATGGTGCAGTCATCATCACATCCTATTCGGGCCGCATGGCCAGTCCGATCGCCAGGGCAAGTTGAGGGTCTTTTTTATCCATGAATTTCTCAGGCATTTCCACGTTGATGAAAGGCATGAACACATCGGTAGGGATGCTCACCTTTTCCTGGATGTATTCCTTCAATCCCTTGAGTTTGGAGGATCCGCCCATAATGTAGACCTTGCGGAAATCGCTGTTGCCGGCTTCTTTGACGTAGAAGCGCAACGAACGGCGGATCTCCTCAACGATGGCATCTTCCGTGGATTTCTCGGAGATGTCCAGCATGGTGATTGTTTTGGCCTCAGCTGCGCTGGGATCGTCCAGCAGGCCCCATTCCATCTTGTAATTTTCCGCGGCATCATATTCCAACTGGCGCTTGCGCATGATGTCGCGGGTGAAATGGTAACCGCCGTAAGGAATGTCGCGGGCAAAGAACTTCGCTTCCGGGCCCCAGATCACCATGTTGGTGCGGTGGGCGCCTAAATTGAGCAACACGTAAATTCCCTCTTCCACAAAGGCGTTGAGGGCAAAGCTGTTGGCCACGGCGAGGGAATCGATATCCACGATGTTGGGATTCAAGCCTGCGGTGACCAATGTGTTGGTGTGCTCGTTGAGCAGTTCTTTGGATGTGGCGGCCAGGAGGATGTTCATGTTGTTGGTCTTTTCCTCCACATTGATGACCTGGTAATCCAGAATCATGTCCGTACCACTGATGGGAATGTGTTTCTTCGCTTCGAAGAAAAGCGCAGATTCCAATTCCTCGTCGGGCAGGAAGATCGTCTTGATCTGCTTGATGCTGGTGTTGTCCCCTCCCACCGATGTGACGAGATGCTGGATCTTTTTGGGATTGATGTGCAGGGTTTTCAATATCTCCACGATCACCGGCGCGAAGCGGTCCGGCCGGAGATCGCTGGGGATATATTCCACCCCCACGGGCACGGTGGGCCTGATTTCGTAATTCAACAGCTTGAAGCCCTCATGCAGCCTTTTCAGGTGCACGACCTTCACGCTGTGAGTTCCGATGTCGATTCCCACCGACTCCTTGAACTTCGTTGTTTTCGGTTTTTTCATCGTTCCTCTTATCTATGACATTATATAAGTTTTTACAAGTTTTCCGGGGGTCTTCGGATCACCCAGTTAACCGCTGCGAACGGAGTTTCGTCGCGGCGGTTGACTTCCGGAAAATCGATCGGGGAAGTGTGGTAAAATCTATCGTCGTAATGGTAATTCTTGTCGTAACCGCTGCCAGAGCCGCTGGTGCCGGGGAAATTCATGGTTGTCAGCGGAATGTTCAACACCGGATCGGTATGGCCAACGATAGCCGGGGCGCTGGAAGCGCCACAATAATCTATCGGCTGGTTCCATATTCCTGCCGTATTGCCGCCGACAGGCCATTCGTCATCCAAGTAACTGCGATGCACGAAACCCCTGCGGCGCTGGGAGATCGAACCGTAAACGCTGATGTAGCCGCGCTCCAGATAGGGTGTGCGCTCTGGCCAGAGCGGATTGTACCAGGGAAAGTCGATCCGTTTTTCCACCGCGGCGGAGGCATTGCGCCTGGCCCAGGGGAAGGCTGCAGTCTGCGGGAAATGGTAGCGGTGCAGGTCGATCCGCGTAAACATTGTGGGCACTCCGCCCACGAGAGCGAGCACATCCGGAACCGAGGGATGGGGATGCTGGTATTCAAAGGTGAAAACGCCATCGGCAATGGTGTTGTCACCGCCGTCGCCCAGGGCCGCCATCGCGGCATAGAT
>JAKQNV010000084.1 GCA_029565595.1 Candidatus Cloacimonadota bacterium | reverse complement strand
CCGAGGTGGTCTTCTTCGGGCATCCGCCGCTGCTGAAAGTGAGCGATCAGCTGTCCGGCAGGTTTTTCGACGCCTACGGCCATCCCATCGACGGCGGGCCGGAGATCGAGGGCGAGGAAGTGGAGATCGGCGGGCCTTCGGTGAACCCCGTGCGCCGCAAGGATCCCTCGGAACTGATCGCCACCGGCATCGCCGGCATCGACCTGAACAACACCCTGGTAACCGGGCAGAAGATACCCTTCTTCGCCGATCCGGACCAGCCCTACAACCAGGTGATGGCCACCGTGGCACTCCGCACCAAGGCCGACAAGATCATCCTGGGCGGCATGGGGCTCTCCAACGACGACTACCTCTATTATAAAAACTCGTTCGAAAACGCCGGAGTGATCGACAAGATCATCTCCTTTGTGAACACGACCGACGACCCGCCCGTGGAACGGCTCCTGGTGCCGAACATGGCGCTGGCTGCGGCGGAATACTTTGCCATCCAGAAGAACGAGGCTGTGCTGGTTCTGCTTACCGACGTCACGCTGTATTGCGACGCGCTTTCCATCGTGTCCAACCGCATGGATCAGATCCCCTCCAAGGATTCCATGCCCGGCTCGCTCTACTCCGACCTCGCCAAGATCTACGAGAAGGCTGTGCAATTCCCGGAAGGCGGCTCCATCACGATCATCGCCGTGACGACCATCTCCGGCGGCGACATCACCCACGCCATCCCCGACAACACGGGCTACATCACCGAAGGCCAGTTGTATTTGCGTCGCGACACCGATATCGGAAAGGTCGTTATCGACCCCGCCCGTTCGCTTTCACGACTCAAAACCAAAGTCATGGGTAAACGCACCCGGGCCGACCATCCGCAGGTGATGTCCGCCTCGGTGCGGTTGAATTCCGACGCCGTGAACGCCAAAACCAAGATGGAAAACGGCTTTGACCTCTCCGACTACGACGAGCGAACGCTGAAATTCGCCCGCGATTACGCGCAGCAGATCCTCGCCATCGACGTCAACATCGACACCGACGAAATGCTCGACACCACTTGGGCGCTCTTCCAGAAATACTTTTCCCGCGAGGAAGTGGCGATCAAGGACGAATTCATGCAACTCCACTGGAAAAAGGCATGATCCTCAAATTCCAATACAACAAGATCGCGCAGCTGCAACTGGAAAAGCAGCTCCGCGTGCGGCTCAAGGCCCTGCCGACGCTGAAAAACAAGGAGTCGGCTCTGCGCCTGGAAGTCAAACGCGCGCGGGACATGGCCCACGAACTGGACGGTCGCATCCTGGCCGGCAAGCGGGACCTTGACCAGTTCATGAAACTGTGGGCGGAGTTCGACCCCTCGCTCGTGCAGATCCACAACGTCGAGATCCAGACGCGTAAGATCGCCGGCGTGCAGGTCCCCGTGTTGGGTAAGATCGATTTTGCCATCCGGGATTACGACCTCTTCAGCGCGCCCTCGTGGTTCCTAGACGGGACGGACCTGGTGAAAAATCTCGCCACACTGCAGATCGAGCGGGATTTCTTCGTCCGCAAGATGCACATCTTGGAGCGGGTCCGCAAGAAAACCACGCAGAAGGTCAACCTCTACGAGAAAGTCCAGATCCCGGCCTATGAGGATTCCATCCTCAAGATCAAGCGCTTCCTGGAAGACGAGGAAAACCTCTCCAAAGCCGGCCAGAAGATCCTCAAAGGCCGCTTGAGCGAGGAGGCGAACGCATGATCGAAAAGATGCGAAAGTACACTTTCGTCCTCTACCATCAGGACTACGAAGGTTTCCTGGCGGAACTTCAGAAACTCGGCGTGGTCCATCTGATCAGGAATTCGGACGCGAAGACTGAGTCTTTGGAACGGAACATGGACTTGATGGCGGAATACGCCGAAAGCGCCAAATTCCTGAAGAAACTTGCCTCTGAAGCGCCCAAGACCGCCACCGCGCTCACGCCCAAAATGCTTTTCAACAAGATCAAAGAGGCCCGCGAGGAGCGCGACCAACTCCTGCGCAAGGCCGAGGTGCTCAAGAAACAGATCCGCGACCTCGAGCCTTGGGGGCATTTCGACTATTCGCTCGAGCAGAAGATCGAGGAACGCGGCTTGATGGTGGATTTCCACACCTGCCTGAAGAACCACTTCAAGGAGGAATGGAAGGAAAAATACGCCATCGAGGTCATCAACGAGGTCAATGGCATCATCTACTTTGTGGTATTCCACACCGAGACCAGTCCGGTCCTCGAGGCCGATACTTTCAGTTTCCACCACCATACCCTGCAGGAGTTCGATTCCCAACTGGCCGAAACTCAGGGCCGCATCAAAGACATCGACGAATATCTGAACGACATCGCGCCCACAGCACTGGAGACCTTTGAAACCGAGATCCAGAGCCTCAGCCTGACCTGTGAGTATGAGGACGCCACTTTGCAGGGAACACGCGAGGCCGAAGACCATGTCCGCGTCCTGGGCGGCTTCATCCCGCAACGCCTGGAGCCGGAACTGGCCAAGTTCCTCGAGGAAAAAGGCATCATATACTTTTCTTCCGATGCCACGGTCGAGGAAAATCCGCCGATCAGCCTCACCAACAACTGGTTCGCCCGGCTGTTCGAGCCGATCACGCGAATGTACATGCTCCCCTATTACAACGAGTTTGACCTCACACCCTTCTTCGCGCCGTTCTTCATGCTCTTCTTCGGTTTTTGCAACGCGGACATCGCCTACGGCCTGGTCTTTATCCTGATCGCCCTCATCGGACGCTGGAAGATCAAGAATCCCGCCATCCGGAGCATCATGCTGCTGGTCGTCATCTTCGGCATTTCCTCGATGGTGATGGGCTGGGTGATGGGCTCGATTTTGGGCTTCGACCTCACGGAGACTAAACTCAAGGATTACATCCTCATCTCCAGCAAGCAGCAGATCTTCAATTTCTCGCTGCTGCTGGGTGCGATCCAAATCCTCTTCGGGACGGTCGTCAACGCCGTGAAGCAAGCCAAGCAATCGGGATTCAAACACTCCCTGGCGCCGCTGGGCATCTTCCTCTTCCTGCTGGCTTTGACCTTTCTGGGCGCAGGTTTGTTGGATGTGGACATTTCCCGCTTCAAGCCCTATATAAAGTATCCGCTCTGGGCCGGCCTGGCTTTGATGCTGCTCTTCAACGCCCCGGGCAAGAATATAATCATGAACATCCTGTCCGGCCTCTGGCTGCTCTACAACGTAGTCACTGGCTTCTTTGGCGACATCCTGTCCTATATCCGGCTCTTCGCATTGGGCGTCTCAAGCTCGATCCTGGGTTTCGTAATCAACTCCATCGGCCAGCAGTTCCTGGGCACCAAGATCATCGGCCCCATCATCTTCTTCATCTTCATGGTGGCGGGGCACGGGCTGAACATCGCCCTCGGCGCGCTGAGCGGTTTCGTGCATCCCTTGCGTCTCACCTTTGTGGAATTTTTCAAGAACGCCGCCTTCAACGGACCCGGCGTGGCCTACAAACCCTTTGGCAGTAAGAAATAAACATATAAACCTGGAGGTTAAATGACCCATACACTCTTAGTCGCAGCAAACAACGCGGCCGCCGCCCTCGGCGGAAGCACCACAGCCTATCTCATCGCCTGGATCGGGATCTTCTTTATGGTTGCCCTCTCCGGCGTCGGAAGCGCCTGGGGCACCGTTATCGGCGGCATGACGACCGTCGCGGCGATGAAGAAAAGGGACGATATATTCGCCAACTGCATGATCCTCTCGGCTCTGCCCGGAACGCAGGGCCTCTACGGATTCGGCGCCTTTTTCATCCTCAAAGCGCACATCAATCCCCAGATCTCGATGATCACCGCCGCCGCCATCTTCGGCGCGGGGCTCATCTCGGGAACCGTAAACCTGATCTCCGCTTACTGGCAGGCACGCATCGTAGCCAGCGGCATCGAGAGCATCGGCAACGGCAACAACGTGTTTTCGAACACTCTGGTGCTGGCTGTGTATCCCGAACTCTACGCGATCATTTCCTTCGCGGCGTGCTTCCTTATCAGCAGCATGCTGCCCATGTAATTTAATCCCAAAATTTATGGCCGGATGGGGAAAACGCTTTCCCTGTCCGGCTTTTTATCGAGGTGTATGTGATGGAAAATAGCCCCACTCCCCCCAATCCGCAGACAATGCCGCCGCCTCCACAGTATCCGGTCCTGCAGCCTCACCGCGGGATCCTAGTCCTGATCTTCGGCGTCGTAGGCCTGGTCTCTTGTGCAGTATTCGGTATCCTGGCCTGGATCTTCGGCGCGGAAGACCTGAAAAAGATGGACGCGGGCATCATGGATCCCGCCGGGCGCGACATGACGCAAGCCGGAAAGGTCCTCGGCATCGTCGCTGTCTGCCTGAACGCGATCGGTATCCTGGTCGCCATCCTCGTCCTCGTCTTTATGCTCGGCGGCACCTTGAAGGCCGCAACAGACTTTCTTTTCTGATATTTCAATCCGGATATAGAGGCTGAGTTCATTCATCCCGGCTATGCGGCTGCGCGTCGAAAAACTGGCAGGGCGCTTTCCCGGCGGAACTCTGCCCTCGGTGATCTTTTGGGCTTTCTTCCTGTTTTGGCTGGGGCTCCATTTCGCCCTGGAAGCGGGGTTTCGGCTCTGCTGGTTCAAGGCACTCACCGGGATCAGTTGCCCCACCTGCGGCCTCTCGCGGGCGTTCCTGGCACTCTGGCATGGACAGGTGATACAAGCCCTTCTCTACAATCCCTTCATGCTGCTGTTCACCCTCGCAGCGCTTTTGCAGCAAAGCGCCACACTGGTTCTGAAGCGCCGCCTGGCTTTGGACGCCACCGTGCACCAACGCCAGTTATTATTGATCATCTTCCTCGCCCTCTTCCTGCTCAACTGGCTCTATGTGATCTGGCGTCTGGGCTAAGCGCCTTTCCAATTTCGCCAATTCTTCATTAAAGCAAAGAAAGCGGGATCCGCACTGGATCCCGCTTCTGTTATGGGTTTCGGAGATTTTACTATCAGGCCATTATGGCGGCTACATCCCCGTCGGCGTCGGCAGTCTGTGTCAAACCGAATGTGTCGATGATGACCTTGGCCACGTTCGGGGAGAGGAATCCCGGCAGGGTCGGACCCAGGCGCATGTTCTTGAAGCCGAGGGAGA
Organism: Candidatus Cloacimonadota bacterium; assembly: GCA_029565595.1. Classification (GTDB taxonomy): domain Bacteria; phylum Cloacimonadota; class Cloacimonadia; order Cloacimonadales; family Cloacimonadaceae; genus Syntrophosphaera. Next base: position 2,969 of record JAKQNV010000084.1, on the reverse strand, counting down.
GCAGCGCCAGCAGCACGGCTACGGCTTTCTGTTCGTACCAGGCGATGTCGAAGGCCAGCGGGAGTTTGTTCACATCGTCGAGTCCGAAGGCTTCCTTCAGTTTGAGCGCGATGACGGCCAGGGAGTAGGAATCGTTGCACTGGCCTGCGTCCAAAACGCGCGGTATGCCGCCGATGTCGCCCAAAGGCAGTTTGATGTCGCGGTATTTGGCGCAGCCGGCGGTGAGGATCACGGCATCTTTGGGGAGTTTTTCCGCGATTTCTGTGAAGTACTTGCGGCTGGGCATGCGTCCATCGCAACCCGCCATCACCACGAATTTCTTGATGGCGCCGGCTTTGACGGCTTCGATGATCTTATCAGCTAGGGCCAGCACAGTGCGGTGGTTGAAGCCGCCGGTGATGGTCCCGTTTTCCAATTCCTTGGGCGGTTGGCAGGTTTTAGCTTTGGCGATGAGAGCGCTGAAGTCTTTCGGCTTGCCGGGTTCCCGGTCCGGAATGTGGACGGCGCCGGGATAGCCGGTCATACCGGTGGTGAAGAAGCGGTCCAGATAGGTCTGCTCCTTGCGCAGCGGCACGATGCAATTTGTGGTCATCAAGATGGGGCCGTTGAAGTTTTCGAAGTCCTCCAGCTGGTGCCACCAAGAGGAGCCGTAGTTGCCGTGGAAGTGTTTGTACTTCTTGAAGGCGGGATAATAGTTGGCGGGCAGCATTTCGCTGTGGGTGTAGATGTCGATCCCCTTGCCTTCTGTCTGCTGCAGCAGTTCTTCAAAGTCCTTGAGGTCGTGGCCGCTGACCAAAATGCCGGGATTCGTTCCCACGCTGAGTTGGACGACAGTCGGCTCCGGAACGCCGTAGCTTTCGGTGTTGGCTTTGTCCAAAAGCGCCATCACTTTGACAGCGTGTTCGCCGGTCTTGATGACCAAGGCGGTCAGTTGTTCCGCGGTCAGGGAATCGTTTATGGTGGCAGCCAGGCCTTCCATAACGAACTTGTTGACTTCGTCGTCGAAGTAGCCGAGCATCGCGGCGTGGTCGCCGTAGGCGGAGATGCCTTTAATTCCATAGATGATGGTCTCGCGCAGAGAGCGGACATCTTCATTGGCGGTGGCCAGGACGCCGACCTGTTTGCCGAATTCCTCGTAATCCTCAGGTTTCACCTTGAAGGCCACAGCAGCCGGCGGAGGCAGCGGACAGGGTTTGCCGTTCTTGGCAATGTAAAGCGCATCCAGTTCGGCGAAGCGTTTGTCGCGCAGGGCGACCAGTTTGGTGATCGTGTCTTTGATCTGCTCTTCGTCCCAGTTGGCGTTGGTAATGGTTTTGAAGAGGCCCTGCATGACTGCGAGGCTGTCTTCCGGATAGTATTTTCCGTAGGTCAGCAGTTTGACGTTAACCCAGGCCAGGCCTTTCATCGCGTGGATGGAAAGATCCAGCAGGTGGCAGAGTTCGGGGGATTTGCCGCAGACTCCGCGCATGGTGCAGCCGAGGTTGCGGGATGTTTCTTGGCATTGGTAACAGAACATGCTCATGGTTATTCTCCTCTATGAGATTATGGTTTGGGTAATTTCATGACTAAAAGCCTCAGCGGCTGGTCGCTTTCGTTATAGACCGCGTGCGGGATGTCTTTGGGACTGTCCACGACGGTGTCCTGGGCAAAGGATTGCTTTTCGTCGCCGACTGAGATGGTCGCGGTGCCCTCCAGTATGTAGAAAGCGACGTTGACGGGTGTGACGTGGGGAGCGATCACCGCGCCCGGTTCCAGCGTCATATAGACGATCTCGCCTTCCGGGGCGTCATAAACCTTCACGCCCAATTTGCCCGGGGCATCAAGAACCGGCTTGATGTCTTTCCAGGTGCGGCTTTGCAGCATTCCCGTGGATTGGATGACCTTGCCCTCCACGGATACGACGTGGGTGCGCAGGGGGATCTTTTTGCCGGAGGCTTCCAACGCTTTGCGGATTATGACCTCGGTCCCGCCGCAGCAAGGGACTTCCATCCGGACGATGGTGATGTTATTGATGTTGTGCAGGGTGAAGATCTGCGTCAGTTTGTCGATGTAGCGCTGGATATCCTGGTCCAGTTTGGGACAGAATGTGATCACGATCCGGCCTTTCAGATACTGTTTCTGGAAATCGCCATAGGCGTAGGGGACGCAATCCGCGGAGATCAGCAGTTCAGCATCATCGAAATATTCCGCGGCAGGATTGATCAAAGTCAATTGCACCGGCCACTGGCGGAGTTCGGATTCCGTTTGGGCAGGCTGGTTTTGTGGTTTGGGGGCCGAGGCAGCTGGCGCAACTGGAGCAGGAGCAGGTTTCCCGATCTTCCGCGCGTGGGTTCCCGAGCAGCCGCAAGCCATAGTTTCCTCGCGGGTCAGAGCTTCAATGTCGAAGCCTTTGGTTTTGAGGATTTCCAGTGCCTGGGTGTGGTAACCCGTCTCGCCATGGTCTTTCAGGTGTTTGAGGTGCGCCTTGATGGTGTTTTCGCCGTGGGGGATGATGTTGGCCAGCACCAGTTCCTCGCTGTAGGGCTGGGCTTCACGTTCTTCGATGGTGATAGCGCCGAAAGGGCAGGTGCCGATGCATGCGCCCAGGCCGTCGCAAAAGAGGTCGCTGACCAGCCTGGCCTTGCCGTCAATGAGTTGGATCGCGCCTTCCGGGCAGCCTGTGATGCAGTTTCCGCAACCGGTGCACTTGTTGGCGTCGATGGTGATGATGTTCCTTTTCACTTCTTAACCTCTATCAGTTTCTTTATTGTTTTAAGCAGTTTTTCCCCTTCCGACCTGAGATCGAAGGCCTGGCCGCTGAGATTCCATTGCGTGATAGTGAAGCGCATGGAGCCAACGATGATGCGGAAGAGTTGCGCGGGATCGGCGTGGGGAACTATGGAGCCCTCTTTTTGCGCCTGGCGCAGGTAACCCAGCAAGGCTTCTCGGTGGGCATGCATGATGCCCTGCATGTGGGACGAAAAGCCGGG
>JAKQNV010000072.1 GCA_029565595.1 Candidatus Cloacimonadota bacterium | reverse complement strand
AAGCTGGGCGAAGGCCAGACCTGCAGCGGCCAACAGCATTAGAGAAATTATGTATTTTTTCAATTGGATGCTCCATTGTGTTTTTGCTGACAATATAACCGGTAGCGAACCTTTTCGCAACTGCCTTGGCGCCACGCCACTCGCTACGTCGTCCTTGGCGCTGGGCGTAACTCTCTTTGTGAAAAATAATTAACTCCGGGGCAGGACGAGTGGGTGCTGCGGATTGGTCCGCGGCTGCGAAAGCGAATGGCAGGCGGCTTCGGGCGGTAAAATTATCTTGACACATAAAGGGTAAGCATAGTTTATTGGCTTTCTGATGAGTATTATCGGTAAAAATGCCCTACTGGCGCGGCTTCGGCTGATTGCGACGGCTTCCGGAGCCCGGGCGTTGAGGTTTGCGCTTCTACTGCTTCCGCTGCTTGTGGCGACGGCGTTGCAAGCGGAAATACTGATCCCGATGGATCTGACGCAAAGCAACCATCTGAAAGCCTATGGGATCGCCTTCGAAGCGCTGAAAGAGCAATATGTGGCAAAATGGCTGCTCAATTACCGCGGCGGGAGCTTCCTGTTGCCGGAATCCGAAGCTTTGGCTGCCCTCTGTAACATCCGCGGCGTAAGCTACGAGATCGTTTCATCGGCGCAAGTGGCTGCGATCCAGGCCGAGATCCAGGAATCGAATATGGAAACGGTGGTTTTGGAAAAAGAGCCCAAGATCGCCATCTACATCCCTCCCAACGCCTTGCCCTGGGACGACGCGGTGACGATGGCGCTGGAATATGCCGAAATCGATTACGACCGCCTCTGGGACGACGAAGTGCTGGAAGGCAAGCTGGTGGATTACGACTGGCTGCATCTGCATCACGAGGATTTCACCGGGCAATACGGAAAATTCTACGGTGCCTACCGCCAGATGCCCTGGTACCAAAACGACGTCCGGGTCAACGAAGCAATGGCTGCCAAACACGGCTACGCCAAGGTCTGGCAACTCAAGCAGGCCGTCGTGGAAAAGATCCGCGAGTTCGTGGAGAACGGAGGTTTCCTCTTTGCGATGTGCGCGGCGACGGACACCTACGACATCGCTCTGGCGGCCCACGGCGTGGACATCGTGGACGCCCTCATCGACGGCGACGGCATCGATCCGCAATACAAAAGCAAACTCGATTACAGCCGCTGCTTTGCCTTCGAGAATTTCAACCTCAAAACCAATCCCTTCGAATACGAATTTTCCGACATCGACGCCAGCGACTATTCCATGCTGCGCGGCGCGGAGGCCGATTACTTCCAGCTCTTCGACTTCTCCGCCAAATACGATCCCGTGCCCACGATGCTCACGCAGTGCCATGTGAACGTGATCAACGGCTTTCTGGGCCAGACGACCTCCTTTTTCAAGGACAAGGTGAAAAAGAGCGTGATCATCCTGGCCGAAGTGCCCGGACACAACGAGGTCAAATACCTGCACGGCAACATCGGCAAAGGCACTTTCACCTTTTACGGAGGCCACGATCCCGAGGATTACCAGCACAAGGTCGGCGATCCGGAAACCATTTTGGAACTGCATAAAAACTCCCCCGGCTACAGGCTGATCCTGAACAACATCCTCTTTCCGGCGGCGGAGAAGAAACAACTGAAGACCTAAAAGGCAAGGGATGAAGAAATTTTACCACAATCTCTACCAGACCCAGGTCAAAGTGGGAGTTTTCACTTTGCTCATCCTGGCTATCCTTGTAGTGGGATATCTCTGGCTGAGCAGCCGGATCACCGCGAAACGGCAGCGTCAAGTACATATTTCGTTCGATGAAATAATCGGCCTGGAAGTTGGTGACAAAGCCATGTTCCGGGGCATGGAAGTGGGGCGCGTCAAGAGAGTCGAAGCTCGCCCTTCCGACATTCTGGTGACGGCCAACATCGACCACGACATCCGCCTGAAAGAAGGCGCGGTATTTTATGTGGCCATGACCAGTCTGATGGGAGGATCGGCTTTGAACATCTCACAGGGAACGGGTGACGGCTACATCGACCTGCGTGCCGTCCAGAAAGGCATTCCGCCCGTGGGCATGACCAGCATCATGGTCAAGGTTTCCGCAACTGTGGAAGAACTGCACCGCCTTTTGGCCGATTTGCGGAGCGAACAAGGAGTGATCGCCAAATCCGCCGCTTTGGTGGATAACGCGAATATGACGGTGAGCACGGTGAACGGACTGGCTGCCAACACCGACCTGGAACTGTCCCGCACCCTGGACCGCATCCAGGAAATGACCGGCGAGGTGAAAAACCTGGTCAATGCCAATTCCGCCAACGTGAGTTCCCTGCTGGGCAGCGCGCCCAACACCCTGGCCGGCATCAACAGCACCGTGGACAGTTTGCAAATCCTTTCCCGGCGCCTCGGGGAAACTGTCAACGCCATGAACAGCGGCAAAGGAACCGCCGGCAAACTGATCAACGACGACATGCTGTATAAAAAACTGACCAGTTCGGTGGCCGATCTGGACTCGCTGCTTCTGGATATCAAGGCCAATCCCAAGCGCTACGTACGCTTCAGCCTTTTCTAAGCCATGAAGATCCGCCTTTTGATTTTGGTCCTGTGGCTGGCTGCCGCCAGTCTGTTGCAGGCTTACACCTTCGGCCAGAACAAGCTCAACCTGGAGCCGGAAACCTGGTCCCAGATCGCGACGATGCATTTCGACATCTATTTTCCCCGGGGAGAGGGCGATTTCGGCAAATTAGCCGCCCTGATGGCCGAGGAAACTTATTACAGACTGCGGGACGACCTGTCCTTCCCGCTTGGGTCCCGCGTCCCCATCATCATCTACCGCAACAAGACCGGCTTCCAAAACACCAATATCATCTATCCGCTCCTCACAGAAGGGATCGGGGGCTTTACAGAAAGCCTCCACAACCGCGTGGTGATCCCCTTCGACGGCAGTTACAAAGGACTTGAGGAACTGCTGGCCCACGAATTGACCCACGCGTACGCCAACTCCCTGGAAAGCGGTTTGACCAACGCGCTGACCTCCCTGAGCCTGTCCTCCCTGCCGCTCTGGTTTTCCGAAGGTCTGCCGGAATACCTTTCCGTGGGCGGGAAAAGCGATTACAACAACATGTTCGTGATGGACATGGTGGTCAACGACAAACTTCCCTCCCTGGAAAACGCCGGCGGTTATTACGCCTACCGGCTGGGGGAGAGTTTTCTGGATTATATCGCCAGGACCTGGGGCCGGGATAAGGTTTCCGAATATTTCTTCGCGCTGCGTTCGGTGAAAAACCTGGACAGCGCCACCAAGAAGGTCTTCGGGATGAAATTCGCCGATTTGGAATCGCGCTGGCGCTTCCAGTTGAAACGGGATTTCCTTCCGCAACTTGGTGCCAACGGCGTTCCGGCCGAAGACATGGAGCGCCGCACCGACAGCGAAAAGGACGGCTCCTACCTGAATTTCATGCCGCGGTTTTCGCCCAACGGGGAGCGCTACGTCTATTTCAGTTCCGCCGGGGCGCGTTACAGCATCTGGCTGGCCGGAGCGCACGGGCTTTCCGCGCCGCGTAAGATCATGACGGGGGAAGCCACGGGCAAGGTCGAGGAATTTTATTATTTCCGCTCCAGTTTGAGTTGGTTTCCCGATAACCGCAGAGTCGCTTTCGCGGCTAAAACAGCGCATGGCGACCGTATCCACATTTTGGACACGGACAAGGGCAAGATAACCGAAACCCTAGACCTGAAAGGCTTTGACGCCATCTATGAACTCGATGTGGCGCCCGATGGAGAAAGCATTGTTTTCGCCGGACAGCGCAACATGCAATGCGACCTCTTTGGCTACGACCTGAAAACGGCAGATGTCAAACAGCTCACCAATGACCTCTACAACGATTTGCAGCCGCGTTTTTCGCCCGACGGGATGAGCGTTTTCTTCGCCTCCGAAAGAGATACTACCGAAAACTCCGGCCAAAAAGGATTCTTCGCCGGACTGGTTAACCAGATCTACCAACTGGATCTGCAATCGGGAGAGATCCGGCAGCAGACCTTCGAACCGAAAGACTGCAGCTTTCCGCTGCCCGACCAGACGGGCAACAAACTGCTTTTCATCAACTCCGGTGCGGGTGTCAGCAACCTTTTCGTTTTAGATCTGTCCAGCCGGGAAAAGGCGCAATTGACCAATGTGCTGTCCGGAGTGTATTCTGCCGATCTGTCCGCCGACAGCAGGCACCTGCTACTTTCCAACTATTTCAACGGCGCCTGGAATATCTATTACTCCACTGGCTTGGGCGATTCTCTCTCTTTTGCCGCTTATCCGGAAGCGAGCTTATGGGATGGCAAAAAATCGCTTATGGACCAAGTGGACCTGGGCAAGTTGGATTATTTCGGCAAGCGGGAAAAGCCCCGCCCGAAAAGGGAAAACCCCGCTTCCGGCTACGCCCGGCGCGATCCCTTCCTGAGCGATTTCCCGGCGTTCGAGTTTACCCGCGAGGACTCACTGCGCCTCAACCGCGATTTCAGTTACGACGAGCGTCCCACCAAGATCGAAACGATCCCCCAGGTGAAGGATTACCGCACCAAGTTTTCGCTGGACAACCTTTGGGGCGGGCTGGCCTATTCGCCATCCGTCGGCACTATCGGCTACGTGGAACTGAGTATGAGCGATTTGATGGGCAACCACGGGATCGGCTTGCAGGCCGAAATCTCCGGCAAAATCGAGGATTCCAGCATACTGCTGACCTACCTTTTCCTGAAGCGCAGGACCGACCTGGGCTTGGGCGTTTTCAACCTGTTTGACGAAGTGATCTATAAAACGGGGGTTGAAGAATATATCCGCTACCGCGAACGGCAGTCCGGCCTCTACTTCTTGCTGCGGTATCCGCTCTCCCGCTTTTTCCGGGTGGAATTCGACAATCTGCTTTATCAGCGGGGACAGTATGTGTCAGACTGGATCTGGGACAGTCCGACCTCCAACACCGGCCACTGGGGTGGCGAGGACAAAATCGGGCAAGCCGTCGTTTGTACTCCGGGATTGACGCTGGTGCACGACAACGCCCTGTACGGCTCCACCGGTCCGCTATTGGGCTGGCGGGCCTTTTACAATGCCAGCACCACGCTTTCCGACAGTAAATTTGAATATCTGACTAATTATCTGGACTGGCGGAGTTACACGCTGTTCAGCAAGCGCTACTCGCTGGCCCTGCGCACCATCGCGGGCATCAGCGTGGGCGACCATCCCCAGCATTTTGAGCTGGGAGGTTATTACGGGGTCCGCGCCTACGAGGGCGACCTGAGTGGGGAAAAGAAGGCGGTGGCGAACCTGGAATTGCGTTTCCCGTTTTTGGAATACCTCAACCTGGCTTTTCCTCTGCCACTGTCCATATCCAACGTCCGCGGCAGCCTCTTTGCCGACCTGGGCACCGTTTTCGACGATTTTAAAGACTTCAGGGGCATGCAAGACGGTACCCTAAAAGACCTTTACCTGGGCTACGGATTCGGGCCGCGGGTGGATCTGGGGATCATGCTTCTGCGCTTTGACGTGACCTGGCTGACCGATCTCTCGCACCATTCAAAGCCCACCTATTACCTCAGCCTGAGCGAAGATTTTTAACACATGAAAACATACAAGAGGAGACACCCATGAAAATCGACTTGCTCCGCAAGCCAACCGACCATATGGACACCGTGATCGTGATGCACGGCGAAAAGGGAGACATCCACAGCGTTGAATACCTTCCGGAGTTTGTGATCAGCGCCGCCAGCGTGATCATCAAGCAGGAGGACTTCAGCTTCGAATACGCCTCTGTAAAAAGTTTCCCGATCGTGCACAACCGCTACCGCAGCAATATCATCCTCTGCGGCGTCGGCAATCCGCACGAACTGGACTGCGACAAGCTGCGCCATCTGATCGCCCTCTGCGTGCGCGCCGCGCTCAAACTCAACGCCAAAGAGCTGTTTCTCTTCCCCGGTTTCAACAATCCCGTGGGCGAAGTGAATTTTGGCCACATCCTGGCCGAGGCGGCCCTCCTGACCGAATACAAGTTCGATAAATATCTCAGCGACAGCAAACAGGCCACGATCGAATCCTTCCATCTGGCCATCAATCCCAAAACCGCGCGCCACATCAACCGCGGAATTCTGGAAGGCCGCATCTATGCCGAGGCCACCAACCTCGCCCGCGACCTGGTCAACGAGCCGGCCAACGTGATCTATCCCGAAACGCTTGCGGAAGCGGCCAGAAAGATCGCCCTGCAATACGGATTTTCCATCGAGATCATCGGCTTGGAAAAACTCAAACGCATCAAGATGGAAGCCTTCCTCGCCGTCGCCAAAGGCTCCAAACAAGAGCCGAGATTGATCCTGCTCAACTACCACGGCAACCCCGATCCCAAGGCCAAAACCATCGCCCTCGTGGGCAAAGGGCTCACATACGACAGCGGCGGCTACTGCATCAAAACTCCGCAGGGCATGGTGAACATGAAAAACGACATGGCCGGCGCGGCCGCGGTCCTGGGCGCATTCGCCGCGATTACGACACTCAAACTTAAATTGAACGTCCTGGGCGTCATCGCCGCCTGCGAAAACATGATCTCCGGCGAGGCCTACAAGGCCGGCGACATCGTACGCAGCATGTCCGGCAAGACGATCGAGGTGATCAACACGGACGCCGAAGGCCGTTTGACCCTCATCGACGCCATCCATTACGCCATTAACCGTTCCCACGCCAGCAAGGTCATCGACATTGCGACCCTGACCGGAGCGGCTGTCGGAGCCTTGGGCAATCAGATCACAGCCGTGCTGACCAACAACGAGGCCTTGCTGGAAAAATTGCAGAGTGCCTCTGAATTCACCGGCGAAAAGATCTGGCAACTCCCGGCCCACGAAGGCTACAAGGAACTGCTCAAATCCGAGATTGCCGATCTGAAGAATGTTGGCGGACCCTTTGCCGGAGCGATCACGGCCGGGCTTTTTATCCGCGAGTTTGTGGAAAACAAGCCCTGGCTGCATCTGGATATCGCCGGAACAGCCCTCAAGGACAAGGAATCCGGAGTCAATTCCTACGGTGCCACGGGCGTCGGAGTGCGCCTGCTGACCCAATTGCTGCGGGAGATGGAGTAAGCACGTGAGCCATTGGCCGCCGAAGTTGGCAGCGCTGCTGCTGCTGCTCGCGCTTTTGGGCTGCCGGCAAGCGGAAAAATCCGGCCAGCCTGTGGTCGTGGCCTCAATCTATCCCTACGAACTGTTGGCCCGGCAGCTGCTGGGACCGGGCGTAAAAGTGCAAACGCTCATCCCGGCGAACTCTTCGCCACACACTTACAGTCCCAAACCGCAAGAACTCAAAGAACTGCAGGAAGCCGATCTTGTCATCGCCAACGGTTATGGCCTGGAAACCAATCTGGAGCAGGCTTTTGCTGGAGTCGGCAACCGTTTGGTAAGGGCCGAAGATCTGCTTGGAAATTTAGTTCCGGAAGCCGGAGGCGGGGTCAATCCGCATGTCTGGCTTTCACCACGTTTGATGCAGCAACTGGCGAAAAAGATGTCAGGCCGCCTGCAAACCGCTTTCCCGGCCCTGCGCGACACGATCGCCGCCAATACAGCCGCCTTGGTATCCCAATTGGCAGAGCTCGATTCCCGCATCCAGCGCGAGCGCGAAACATTCGCCAAAACCCCGGTCGTGACCTATCACGATAGCTTCCATTACTTGATGACCGATTACAAATTGGATTATCTGGGCTCGGTGCAGGAATCCCCGGGCCGGGAACCCACGCCCCGCGAGCTGGCGCGGATCGCCGGACTGGTCGGCACGCACGGCCTCAAGGCGATCTACGTGGAGCCTCAGATGGAGCGTAAATCAGCCACGGTTCTGGCCAAGTCCTTCGCTTTGCAGGTCATCGAACTCGATCCTTTGGGCTCGTCGTTACCTGTGCGTACCTTGCCGGATCTGATCCTGAGCAATTGGGAAGCTTTGAAACAGGGATGGTAAACCCGATCAAAAACAGCGGACGCCGGCAGGGCAGGGAAAAATGATCAGGATCAGCAACCTGGACTACAGCGCCAATACGCTGCAGATCCTGGAAAATATCAACCTGGAGATCTCGGATGGCGAGTTCACCGCGATCATCGGCCCCAACGGCGCGGGAAAAACCACCCTCATCAAATTGCTGCTGGGTTTTTTGCCCATCCAAAGCGGCAGCATCGAGATCGACGGCATTCCCCATCTGGACTGGCTGAAAACCAATCCCATCGGCTATTTGCCCCAGCACGAGGAATTTGACCGGCGGTTTCCCGCCAAGGCCATTGACATTGTGTTGATTGGGCTGGCCGGCAGCGTACCCCCGGGACGAAGATTTTCTACAGCGCAGCGCGAAAAAGCCCGCCAGGCCTTGGAAACCACCAAAACGGAAAACCTTGCCGGAAAGAACATCGGTAGCCTTTCCGGAGGCGAATTGCAGCGCGTTTTCCTGGCCCGGGCGCTGGTTTCGGAAAGCAAATACCTGATCCTGGACGAGCCGGAAGCTTCGCTCGACCAGCCCGGCGTGCAAAATTTCTTCGCTTTGCTGAAGGAACTGAACCAGGCCGGAAAAACTATCATTACTATCTCCCATGACCTCAATACTCTCACGGAATACTGCAGTTTCCTGGTCTGCCTGAACCGCCATCTGCACTGCCACACCAAGACCGACCTAGTGAATTCCGAGATCATCCACAAAACCTTTGGCGAAGCCGTGCGCATCATCGAAAAGGGCTATTGATGCGGTTCTTTCCCTTTCTGATCCAGGCAGTTCTGGCGGCGGTCCTTTCCTCTTTGTCACTGTCTTTGTTTTCGCCGTTCGTCACGCTGCGCCGGATCTCCTATATGGGCGAAGCGCTGTCCCACATTGCCTTTGCCGGCATCGCGATCGCGCTTTTATGGGGCTTGAACCTGCAGCTTACCACGCTGGTCGTGGTGGTGGCGGTAAGTTTGGCGGTCAGTTGGCTGGCCCGGCGGTTCAAGCTGGGAGAAGGCAATTCCCTCACCATTTTTCTCAGCGTTTCCATGGCGCTGGGCATCATTTTGGTCTCGCTGCGCAAGGGCTACAGCTTTGACCTGGCCAGTTACCTTTTTGGCAATGTGCTGCTGATCTCCAAAGCCGAACTCTGGGAGTTGGGCTTTCTCTGCCTGCTCAATCTGGCCTTCATCGCGGGATTCTACAAAGAACTTTTCTACCTTTCCTACAACGCCGAAATGGCTCAATTTTACAGGATCCCAGCCATCCGTGTCAACCGGCTGTTCATGATCCTGCTGGCCCTGAACATCGTCATCAACCTCCGTGCCGCCGGGATCATCCTGGTCAGCGCGCAATTGATCCTGCCCGCGGCGGCGGCCTTCAATCTCGTCGGCAGGCTGGACCGCGCGGTGATCTGCAGCGCCTTGTTCGCGGTCGTTTCCGCGCTGGCCGGATTTGCCCTGTCGTGGTGGCTGGATCTGCCCACCGGAGCCAGCATCGTGCTGTTGGAATTTATGCTGTTTTTAGCCAGTTTGGCCGGGAGCAGAGTGCTTCGTACTAAAACATGAATGCCCTGAGTTGGCTGCTGCCGGGGATCGCGGTCCATGGGGCGCTGTGGCAACTATTTGAAGCCAAACTCCAGGATTGGGCGGAGCTCGGGCTGGCCTGGCTGACCGGAAAACCGGCTAACCAGGTCACCCAATACGACGCCCAGGGCATTCCGCGCCAGCTTTACCGCCGCCATGGCCTGCAATACAATCCGCTCTTCGTGGCGCTCCAGGCCAGAAACGGCTTTGCCCGGCTCGGCAATCCGCGGAAAAAGGCTGAGTTTTTCAAACTGACGGACTGGTTGCTGTCCTACGCAGAAGAATCGGACGGCAAACTTCTTTTCCCATATCGCTTTGACATTCCGGAATTGGGCTTGCGGGCGCCCTGGTACAGCTGCCTGGCCCAGGCGACAGCCATGGAATGTTTCGCGCAGCGTTCCACTTTGCCCGGTGAGGAAGCCTGGCAAGAGCATTGCCGGAAGGTCCTACGCAGTTTGGAACCGGGCCAGGGCCTGGCGCAAACGGAAGCGGGGGAGGAGCTATGGTTTCCCGAATATCCCGGAACGGCGAAAAACCACGTCCTGAACGGGATGGCCAGCGTGCTGCTGGACTTGGACAGCACTTTTAAAATGACCAGCATAGAACAATCTCAAAACCTTTTCCAGAGGGGATTTGCCACCTATATCAAGCTACTGCCCGGGTTCGATTACCGCGGTTTCAGTTACTACAGTCTGGACAAAACCGTCACCAGCCGCGGCTACCATCAGATCCACATCCGCCAGTTGCGAAAATTGAACGCGCTGCGGCCCCACCCGGTCTTGCAAAAATACCTGCGGCGCTGGTCCCGCCATGATTTGATCCCCGTCGCCCTGCAGCTGTTCTACAATCCGCGCCCCAAGCGGATCGCGGCCTTTCTGGCCAGTCTGGGGGTGATTTTGGGGGTTGCCTGGTTGCTTAGTTGCGCGGTTTGGCGGTGATGAATTTGACCAGCAGATCCGGAGCGTAACTCATTTTCGCCTGCCGCAGACCTTCCAGTCCCATATCCTGTTCCCGGTTCACCCATTTGTAGCATTTTTGCAGGTGGCGCGCGGTTTCCCAGTAGATGATCTGGGCGCTGCCTTTCATGTCGGGATCGAATTTTTCGAAATGTACCGTGGCCATGTCGCGGGTCATGGGGCTGAAAATGGAATAGGCCGAAATGCTGTGCTGGTGGCAGATGATGAGCCCTTCGACCGGAATGTCGTCCCACATTTCCAGGGTGTTGCGGATGGCGTTGAATTCCGTGTTCAGGTAGATCCCTTCGGCGTTGCGCTCCCGTTTCCACTTTTCCGTGAAGGTGATGATCATGTCCGCCTTGTCGCGGGTGACGGGCACGACGTGATAGTCCGGGTAGTTGCGCGCGTATTGGGAGACCAGGTTCTTTTTCTTGGCCAGTTTTTTGCCGCTTAGATTCACCATCCGTTCCACGGAATACACGTAATCGCTCCAATCCCGTTCGTCCGTGATCACAAAATGCTCATCCAATCGGGGATTTATCGTTTCCCAATCTTCAGGTAAAAGGATCAGTTCCGCTTCCGGTTCCTGCTCGCGGTAGCTCTCAAACAGTTCGCGGATGCCGTCCGTGTCCAGACCCGGGCCCACGGGATAAAAGAGATAGCCGTATTTGGGATTGACCAGTATCAAATGGTCTTTCCAGATGGCGTACTGGTTTTTATAGATCTTGCCCCAGGTCATCAAATTGCAGATGGAATAATCGCAGGAAATCCGCGGATATTTACCCAGAAATTTAACCAGCAGGGGGATCTGGGGGATGCTCAGGTCTTGCAGTTCCAGCATAAAAACGCGGCTCTCAATCCTGTTTCAGCAGGAATGGCGTGTATCCCTCCATCCGGGCAAAGCCCAAAGACTCATAAAACCTTTCGTAGCCGGGCTCGGAGACGAGTCCGATCCACTGCAGCCCGCTTTCTTTCAGCTGTTCCACCAATTTTCCGATGATCATTTTGCCAATGCCGCGGCCCCGGTAGTCCGAATGCACAGTCACATCCTGGATGTAGGCGTCGCTGATCCCGTCGCTGATAGCCCGGCCCATTCCGATGATCCGGTCGCCGTCGGACGCGATCACAAAACAGAAGGTGTCCGCGATTATCCTGGCGACGGTCACCAGATATTGCGGATTTTCGTCCGTTTGCCACCATCCGGCGTGGCGGTACAGGGCCAAAATGGCTTCCGGGTCGGCTTTTTTGACGATGCTTATCTTTATGTCCGGCATACATTTGCTCCGTTGTAAATAGTCCCGGGCGCAGTCCTGGCTGCTTCCGGCGGGACCGAAATATGTTTCCAAAGAAAATTTCTCCCATTTTTGTCAAGCCCCGTGAACGGATACCGGTTGGGCAGCTTTTATATCCGCCAGGGGAGGCAGCTGAGCAATTCTGGGTGGAAGGGTGAAAAATCGGTAACGCCTTGAAAACAAAAATATTCCTTGACTTGATTCAGGAATGGATTATTATGGCATCGTGAGCATAATTTATACATCTATCATTACTTAGCATTAAGGAGACCATGAAATGAAGATTAGCCGAATCGTTATACTGTTGACTCTGTTGGGCATCTCAGTCGGCCTGTCAGCCGGTGGTTTTGCCCTGTCGGGAATCGGTTCCCGCGCGATATCCATGGGCGGAGCTTTCCGCGGCATGGCGGACGACGCCAGCGCGATGTACTGGAATCCCGCCGGACTTGCTTTTTTGGATCACAATGAGATTTCCCTCGGAGGAAACGCCATTCAACCCGGCTCAAAATTCAAAAATACCAACGCCCTCCTGCCCGGCTTCACCACCACCGAGATCGAGGCCGAAAACAAACTCCGCGCCTTCCCCAACCTGATGGGCGTGTTCAGTAATTCCGACATTGCCTGGGGCCTGGGCGCCTACGTGCCTTACGGGCTGGGTTCCACCTGGGACCTTTACAACATGCCCTCGGCGTTCCCGCATCCGGACACGCTTCTGGACGGCTCGGCGGTCAATATTGTCCTGCCCTCCGGCATGGAAGAGAATGAAATGTCCTCATCGGTCGCCGTGGTCGACATCCATCCCACCGTGGCCTACAAACTGGCGGACAACTTCTCCTTCGGTCTAGGCCTCAGCGTGTTTTACGGACAGATCGACCTTGCCCAGGTCAAGCCCCACGCAGTCTATTCCTACACCATGCCCACCACTTTCGACATGTCCGGGACCGGTCTGGGCATCGGCGGTAACCTCGGCCTGATGTACAAGCCCTGGAAAAATCTCTCGCTCGGCCTGAACGGACGCGCTCCCTCCAACATTTTCATGGAAGGCGACGCGAATATCAAACTCTGGCTCAATAACTATTACAACTACGTAGTTTGGGGCGGCAACAACGCGTTCTACGTCCCGCAGGTTTACGGCGGAAAATCCGACATCGACGCCACCCTGAAACTCCCCGCGGAAATCGGCGGCGGCCTGTCCTGGGACATCAAACCCTGCTGGACTGTCAACCTTGACTACGCCTACACGATGTGGGAGCGCCTGGACGCCATCAAAGTTGAAATGGACACCCCCATCACCATCCTGGCCGGACATCCCACCCTGCAAAACACGGTCGGCTCAACCACGCTGACCTTCAACTGGAAGGACACCAACCGCGTCAGCCTGGGAACTGAATACCGTTTCGGCAGTTCCGCCTTGCGCGCCGGAGCCTATTACGACCAGACCCCCATCGGCAAAGACGTCCAGCTCCCGACACTTTCCGACACCGGCGACAAGATCAGCGGAAACCTGGGCTTTGGACAAAGCTTCGGTCCCGTGACCATCGACCTCAACGGCCAGTACATTTATTTCCCGGAACGAGAAGTGACCGCCCAGACCGCCACGAACATGGTCGGCGTGTACAATTCCTCGGTCATCGCGGGAAACCTGAACCTCAGCTTCAAATTCTGACCCCATAAATCTCCAGTTAACTAAAAAAGGACCGCCTCCCCTGGGTGGTCCTTTTCTTTTTGTCCCCATTTCCAAGGGTTTATCTGCAGAGTACGGCGACCTCTGACCGGAGTTTTTTCTTTTCTTTTCCGGCGGATGTTGGGTAGATCATTCCAGATTAAAGCTGTTTAAAACCCGATCCCTCTTCCTTGATTCAATGTGTGGCCATCTTACTGCCTGACATACTTTTACTCTATCCGCCCTTGTTCGCAGGCGTTAATCAAGTCTTTATCAAGCCTTAATCAAGCGTTAATAATTAAGGCTTGATTAAGGCTTGACTAAGATGTGATAAAGGCTGTAGGGCAAGGGCGGGAGGTGAGGGGGTCGGGCAAAATATGTGTGTAAAGTACGGTGAATGGTTGTTTTGGAAATTCAAACGTAAGCCAAGGCGATTTCCCCATCTTGGGCAAAAAAGCCAGGATGTCGGATGATTGCTTTAATCGGGAACAAAGATCTATCCTGTAGGGACTAATGGATAATGTGGATGAGCAGCGGGATGTAAAAAAGGGCGATCAGGATGGAGATGGAGACCATCGTCGCGGCGAACTCCCGATCCAGGGACTCCAGTTCCGCGAAGATCAGGGTGTTGAAGCCCACCGGCAGTCCGGAGCAGACGATCACGACGTTGCGGGTAACGCCCTGCAATCCGAAGATAATTGCGAGCAGCCAGCCGATCAGTAGCCCGATCCCCATGCGGATGAAGACCGCGATGCCGGCTTTGCCCAGATGCGAAAGTTTGGGAGCGAAGGTCAGCCCCAGCGCCACCATCATGATCAGGCCCATGGGCTGGCCCGCCATTTCCAGAAAATTCACGCCCAGCGGTGGGATCTCCACGCGCAAAGCCTTGATCAGGAACGCCGCGGACATGGCGTAAAGCGGCGGCAGTTTCAGGAATTTCTTCCAGTCCACCTTGTCCGAATGTGAGTTGTCGCCGTATTTGATGGCGTAGTAATAACTGAAAGTGAAGATCAGGACAGTGTTGCCAATGTCAAAAAGCGAGGCGCGGGCCAGGCCTTCGTCCCCAAAAGCCGCCCGGTAAAAGGGCAGCGAGTAGGCGGTGTTCATGATCAGCGTCCCGACCAGAAAACTCCCGTAAGTAGGGCCGGGCATCTGCAAACGTTTGCCCACCGCGGAAGAAACGCCAAACACCGCAAAAACCGTCAACATCGCGCAAAGCGGGATCAGGAGCATGTCCGCGGCCAGAGGCACCCGGTAGATCGCGAGAATCATCAGCGCCGGCAGGCAGACGCTGAGGACGAAACGCAACAGCAGCGGGGCGTCGTCTTTGGAAAGCAGTTTCAGCTGCCGGAGCCCGAGGCCGAGGAAAAAACAAAGGACGAGCGGGATTATTTTGGCGGCGAAAGGGTTCATTTCCCTTCCGCGGGGGGATTGTAGAAAACTTTGTAAAGGATGTCCAGATCAGCCTGCAGGCCGGTGTTGAAGTCTTTCTCCGCCTGGCCCTGGGGTTGGGCGACGGGACGCCAGGCCGGATCCTTGGCCAATTCCTGCTCCAGTTGCCATTTGCGGCTGAATTTCCGGCCTTCCAATTTCTCCAGGGCGGCGCTCTGGGCGGGGTTTAAACGGTTTTCCAGCCCGCGCTGGCGCAGATTTTCCATTTTTACCAGCAGAGGCAGGTTTTCGCAGATCTGCACGATCTCCCTAGCCGTTGCGGGGGGATAGGCCTGGTCGAAGGTCAGTTCCTTGTAGAGGTCACGCTCCGTCTCGAAGCGGCGCAGATTGACGAAGCCCAGTTTATTGATGTCGATGCCCCGGCGTTCGATCTCTTTCACCGCTGCCTTGTCCACCCGGTAATCGAGCGGATGGCGGACTTCGAGTTCAAAGACGTTCTGGGTGATAAAGAGCGCCACGAAGGAAAAGAGGAAGGCCATCGTCGGCGCGGCCACCCAGGCTAGGGAAACCTTGCCCAGGACGTTGTAGCGGATGTTTTTGCCGCCTTTGGCGAGTCCGATCCCGATCACGGCGCCCACCATGACCTGCGTCGAGGAGATCGGCACCAGGGGGATGGGCGGCAGCCCCAGAGCCACCAGCAGCTTATACAAAGCCCTGGAGGAAAAAAGGAACAGCACGATCGATTCCGCCAGCAAAGCCACCAAAGCCGTGGCGGGCGAAAGCTGGAAGATCTCGCGCCCCACTGTGCCCATCACCCGTTGCGAATAGGTGTAGATGCCCACGACGACGGACAGCGCGCCCACGATGTAGAGTTGCTGGACGCCGGTTACTGAAAAGAGATGTCCCAGCGCCAGATCCTTGAACGGAGTGACCGGAACGAAGACTCCGACGGCGTTGGCGATGGTATTGGCGCCCAAAAAATAGGCGCCCAGGGCTCCAAAGACGATCAGCGCGGCGCGGATGAGCATGTCCTGTTCCAGAAGATGCCGCTTGGAGCCGTTGATCCAGCCTCGCACGACGTAAAAAAGCAGCGCCGCCACTCCGGCCGAAACCGCGAAAGCCGTCACCCAGCTGCTGGCGATCGTAACCAGCCAGGAAAAATCGGTCAGCCGGCCGGAAAAGAAGTTCCAGCCGATGATAGCGCCCACAATGGTTTGCGATATGGAAACCGGGATTCCCAACCTCACGATGGCCAAAATGGCCGCCGCCGCTGCCAGCGCGACCGTGAAAGCCCCTCCCAGCGCGTCCACCGAACCCAAACGCCCCAAGGTCGCCGAGGGACCGCTGCCTTCCAGGATCGCTCCCAAAGCGTAAAAGACCGCCGCCAGCAAAGCGGCCCGCTTGAACCTGATCATGCGTGTGGCTACCGCGGCGCCGAAGATGTTGCCGGTCTCGTTGGCGCCCATGGACCAACCGATGAAGAGTCCGCTGATCAGAAAAACGTAGATCATCTATCTTAAAAAGGTTACAGCTGGCGTTTGATCGTGTAGATGGAAAGCCGGTCGCAAACGGCCTGGGCGTAATCCGAGATCTGTTCGATGTGGATGGCGAACCACCGCAGCTGGCTTTTCAGCGCCAGGTCGATGTCCAGGCTGAAAATCTGGCGGCGCAGTTTTTCGCCGATGTGGTCGGCTTCGCGCTCGAAAAAATAGACCTTGTGGATGTAATTGTTCACGGCGCCGAGATCGCGGAAAAAGGAACGCACGGCGAAGATCAGCTGTTCCACAGCGGCCGTGGAAGCGCGCGTCGTCTGCAGCCAGAGGTCGTTCAAGTCCTGCGGGATGGTGGGCATTTCGATGGAAAACTGCATCAGCGAGTCCTTGATGTTGTCCACCACTTCGTCCGTGTTTTCTAGGATCGCCAGGACGTCGCCGCGATTTTCCGGGATCAGCGTCCGCTCGTATAAATAGCGTTCGATCGCCACGCGCAGGTCGTCCGCCTTTTTTTCGTTCTCGCGGATCAGGTTCAGCCGCTCCTCGAACTGCGCGGTCCGTCCCAGCAGGTAATCCTCCACGCCCAGTTGGAAAAGCAGCGCGGAATCGCTCACCACGTCCAGAAAGGTGTCGATCTGCGATTCCACGAACTTCGTGGTCTTCAAAACCAGTGCCATAGCTTCTCCTGTCTCTTTATCTTTGCGAAATACAACCTTTCAGCTTGAATCGGGAGGGGGCTTTTTGTCAAGCGGAAAAGCGTTGGCTGGGGCGGATAAAAAAAGGTTGTCCACGAACTACGCGAATTTGCACGAATTTTAGGGGGGTAAAAGGGATGGCTCGTAGCGGCGCTCAACGCAGCGCCGTAAACTGCGGCGGATCGGCGTCCGCCGGCAACGAGAGAAATTTGACTTCAGCCTGACCGGACATTGGAAAAAGTGATAAAGACGCGGATAAGAGAGAATCTATTCGGATTAACCCACTTTATTCGTAACGGCAATGATAGGCGGTTTGCTCCGCCACCTTGAGTTGGAATTTCTCGTTGGCGGGGACGATGAAGGTCTCGTTCGGCCGGAAGCTTCTCCACTGGTTGGATCCGGGCAGTAAAACCGTCAGCATTCCGGAAATGACAGTCATGTATTCCACGCTTGAGGTTCCGAATTCGTATTCGCCAGAATCCATCACGCCGACGGTGGATCTGCCCTGAGCGTTTTCCAAAGCGATCGACTTGACCTTGCCCTCGAAGTATTCGTTAACTTTCAACATTGTCTGTCTCCTTTTTTGCTTTTTGAATTAATTCCCATCTTTGACGGCGCGCTCGTTCTGTAAAGCAATTTCCGGGCACTCATTATCATGGCCCCAGGCTGGTGGCATTTCCGGCTGAAGCCGCAGTTCTTTCTTCACTCGACTCAAGTATTACGCTGGGAAGGGCCAGCCTTCCCCACGAGATTATCCCATTATTTATCTTGACAGAGAAAGGGGCTTTTTTCATCATTGAATTTGAATAAATATGCGATACGTCATAATCCTGTGATACAAGTAATTAAACTTAGTCGTATGAATCGGCACGAGTGTGCCACGCAGAGAATGCAAAGCAGAGCTTGCGTCCGCGCTGGATGTCAAGCCAATAGATCCAAGAGGAGTACGGACATGAAGAAAACAATTATAGTCATCGTGTATGTGGTTTTGGTCATTGGGGTTCTGAGCGCCGCCGGAGTTTCCCTGGAAAGCGCAGGCGAAATCGGACACAAATGGCTACGGCATGTTTATCCGGAAAGAATGGCCATCGAAATCGCCCGGCAGCAGCCAGTGGCCAGGGATGGCGTGACACTTTTCTATATCTTCGAGTTGAAGGACGGCGGTTGGGTGCTGGTGGCCGCAGACGACGCCAGCGAACCCATCCTGGCCTACTGCGACAGCGGCAGTTTCGAGTATCCGGTCTCATCTCCCGAGGCGCGCTACTGGCTGGAAACCTATGAGGATCAGTTGCTGGAAGCAGCCAGGCGCGGGCAGTCCAACGCGGAAAAACTGCTTCTCTGGAACGAAATCCGGTCAGGGAATTTCACGCGCTGGGAAAGCACCCGCGACGTCTCGCC
The DNA here is from genome assembly GCA_029565595.1 of Candidatus Cloacimonadota bacterium. Lineage (GTDB taxonomy): Bacteria > Cloacimonadota > Cloacimonadia > Cloacimonadales > Cloacimonadaceae > Syntrophosphaera. The sequence continues at coordinate 3,354 of JAKQNV010000072.1, read as the reverse complement.
CCTACTCAACACAAACTGGAATCAAGACACTTACTACAACGCGTACTGTCCCCTGGATTACTACGGACCGGGCGGACACGCCTACGCCGGCTGCACGGCCACGGCAATGGGACAGGTGATGAAAAAATGGAACTACCCCCCTCAGGGCACCATTTCCCACAGTTATCTGGAAAACACCTACGGGACGCTTTACGCCAATTTCGGCGCCACCACCTACAACTGGGCCATCATGCCTCCCTCCCTCAGCGGTTTCAACGCCGCGGTCGCCACCCTGCTCTTTCATTGCGGAGTGGCGGTGGATATGGATTACGGTCCCTACGCCTCTGCCGCTTTGGTGTACACCAACGACGCCATGGAAGTGTTTTTCGGCTACGATCCCGCCGCCCAGTGGGCCATGCGCAGCAACTATTCGGACTCGGACTGGATAAACCTGATGAAAGCCGATCTCAACGCCGGCCGCCCAATCATCTACCAAGGCTACAACTCCTCACAGTTAAATGGCCATAGCTTTGTAATGGACGGCTTCAGTGCCGGCAACTACTTCCATTTCAACTGGGGCTGGGGCGGACTATACAACGGCAATTTCCTCCTAAATAGCCTGATCCCCATCACTGGATATGACTTCTCCTATTTCCAGTGGGCATATTACAACCTCTATCCAGGAGTGACGATCTCAGGCACGGTCACCGACTCCTCTTCTCAGCCGCTGGCAGGGGTGACGCTCGGCTTTACCAACACTTCCGGGTCCGCAGTGACGGACGCCAACGGCGTCTATAGCAAGGCAGTACCCACCGGCTACACCGGAATCGCGGCGCCCTCACTTTACGGATATGCCTTCACGCCTCCCCTACGCAACTATACCAACATCACAACGAACCAGACCGCGCAAAACTATACGGGGCAAGCCGGCGCGCCCCAACCACCCACAAATCTGATAGCGACTCCCATTTCCTATTCCCAGATCAACCTTGCCTGGACCGACAACTCCTCCGACGAGACCGGCTTCGTGATCGACTACATGCAATCGGGCATGCCCTGGGCCAATCTGACCACGGTGGCCGCTGACGTTACCACATACCAGCACATCGGGCTGCCTCCCAATTCGATGTATCAATACCGCGTGCTGGCTTACAACGGCAACGGCAATTCCAGTTACGCCTACTCCAACTTTGTCACCACGCTCTCTGCTCCTCCCCCGACTAATCTGAACACAAGCTGGATCACGGATACGAGTGCGACCTTGAGCTGGATTGAGGCGGGAACTGCGGTCACTTGGGCTCTGGAGTATGGTCCCCCCGGTTTCACTCCCGGCATGGGACAGGGCGTATCATACCCGTCACTCACCAATTCCAATATCATATTGAACGGTCTGACCCCCTCGACCCCTTACGAATGGTACGTGCGTTCCAATTATCCCCCTTCGGGTAGCAGTCCCTGGGCGGGACCGATAGCGTTTATCACCCTGAATCCCGGTCTGCCTTATCCCTGGACGGAGAACTTCGAAAGCGGCTTGGTCAACCTGGTCAGCGATCCTTCCAGCAACACCCCCTGGGCAGTCACAGCCGTCCTTGCCTCCCAAGGCGTGCAATCAGTCCGGAACGCTTATCAGGCCAACAACCGGAACATTCTGGTCACCAGCAGCGTTTTCGATCTGACGTCATCGAGCCTGCCGACCCTCTTCTTCGACCAGATCGCCAAGCTGGAGAACAACTACGACCACGGCTATGTGGAGATTTCCACGGACAGCGGATTATCCTGGACCCCCCTGCCCCAGAGCGCTTATCTGGGCGCCGGCAATTACGTTGTCCCCACCCAGAATTCGCCGGAAGGACCCTGTTTCATGAGTTCGTCTTATTCCACATGGTCTGGAACGACGCCAGACAACAGCTGGTGGAAAAATGAGTCGTTCGACCTCAGCGCCTACCAGTGGTGCAACACCGTGATGCTCCGCTTCCACCTCAAATCCGACAACTCCGTGCAGCAATACGGCTGGCTGATCGACAATGTGCGGGTGCAGGAACTTCCTTCTTACAGTTTCAGCGTCGCCGTGCCTATAGGCGTATCCGTCGGCCGGGGCTTAAGCCACGCATATCCGGTCACCATCAGCAATACCGGCGCCACAGCGGACATGTATCAACCCGCCATCGGCGCCAGCGGTGCCTGGACCTACGGCCTTTACGAAGCGGATGGCATCACCCCTCTGACCGTCCCCATAAGCATTGCTCCCGGTCTGACCTATACCTACACCATCAAGGTCACGACTCCCACAACAGGGATCAACAACTTTGATACCGACACCCAGGGCTTCACGGTCACCTCCCTCGCCACCGCCACCATTTATCCCTTCACCATCACCACGCGGGTCCTGTTCGGCGACACCATCGGCGACGCGATCGTGATCGGTTCCCTGCCCTACACCGCCACCTCCACAACGTCGTATTACTATCACGATTACGGACCTTACGGCCCAATCAGCGGACTGGTCAACCTGATCAATCCTGTTACCAGTTATTACGCGGATTCAACTCTGGGCACATCGCCAGACGTGGTTTACCAACTCACGCTGGCTGCGCCGACCATGCTCAGCATCGACCTTCTGGGTTCGGCCTACGACACCGCAGTGGCCTTGGTGGCCACGCCCGGAACCTCGGCTGTCGATGTGCTCTTGATCAATGACGATTATTACACGGCGCCCACCGCCTACGTCTCCTATGTGAACACGGGCTGCAACGCGGTTCCCGCCGGCACCTATTATATCATTATTGGCGGTTGGTCTGCCTCCAATGGCAATTACAACCTCAGCGTTGCGGCAGCGCCGATCCCGGTTGCGCCAGCCGTCATGGTCCAGATCAATTCCGCCGCTAATACGCTGATCCTCTCCTGGACCCAGAATCCGGTCATGCGCTACAACATTTACAGCGACACCAATCCCTACGGCAGTTTCTCCACCGTCGTCGCCACCGGACTGAACGCCTCCACCTACACGATCAGCCCGATCCCCGCCGTCAACACCTTCTACCGCGTAACGGAGTATTTCTGTTATCCGTAGGTTCTGATATTAAAGTGTGAGGAAGTGCTAAAGCTTTCTGCGCAAAATGATAACCCCCCGGAATACCGGGGGGGGGGGTATATGAGGATTATTACTTCCCCGCAGCGATGGAGACCATCTTGCCGGGGACGACGATCACTTTCTTGACGGAGAGGCCTTCCAGGCTGCGTTTGACGTTCTCCACTTCCAGGGCTTGAGTTTTCAGTTCCTCGGGATCGATATCCGGCGAAACTTCCAGCTTGCCGCGCAGTTTGCCGTTGATCTGCACCACGTAGGTGACCTTATCGCGGATCAGATAACTCTCT
>JAKQNV010000009.1 GCA_029565595.1 Candidatus Cloacimonadota bacterium | reverse complement strand
TGATGGTCTGGTCGGAAACGTTGGCGTCAGCCGGCGTCTTGGAGGTAAAGATATATTGCATCTGCGGAAGTTGGTTCTGGTAATTGTAGGCGAAACGCAGCACATCGCGGTCCGTGATGGGGTGAGAGACGCCCAGGCGTGGCGAAACCATCATCTGCAGGCGTTCGTCCTTGTCAAAGTTAACCGTCCGGTAGGTGCCGTCGTCCAGGAGGACCTTGTATTGGCTTCCCAGGTACCAGAGGTCGAAACGCAGGCCTGCATTGACGATCATGCCTTCCCATTCCATCTTGTCCTGGAGGTAATAAGCCAATTGCCAGGGATCGGCCTGGTAGCCGTCGCGTTTGCCCGAGGCCTCGCGCGCGGCGTTGTAATAGGCATCCGGCTTGTAGATCGGTATGAAGAGACCGTCTTCGGTTTCGTAGATCGAATAAAGCTGATCCGGAATGGGATCCCCGGCATGGTAATTGACCAGCAGCGAATCGTTCCAAACGCGGTCAAGGCTTTCCTCGAAGCGGTCCTCATAGATGGTCAGGAAATTCTGCAGCTGGTTTTTCTTGATGATATGCTTGATCACTTCCAAACCGGTCTTGGCCATATGTGTATCGTTTATCTGCCACTCAAAATCGGCTCTGCCGTTGAGAGTGGTGGTCTTATCATCCACAAAATACTGATAGATGCTGCCGGGTGCGGCGAAACCGGTCACAGCGCGGGGATCTTCGACGCTGGCAATGCGATAGGTCCAGAATGAGGAGTCATAATAGCCAAGGTCATAGACTCCGTCGGCATTGCTGTCCACGCTGGAGAATCCGTAATCCCCTTGCAGCACGTTGTCGATGTAGGGCTGGCCCAGTGAGTCCGTCGGGCTGATCGTCTTGTACATGTAGTTGTAACGGTCTATGCCGCGGGGTCCGGAATTGCTGTTCTTCTGGTAATAACTGGTCTTGACTTTCAGGTTCATCGCCGAGTTGAATACATGGTCATACGTGGCAATGTACTGTCTCTGGTCGGTTTCGTCAAAGGCGTAGTGGTCCAGTGCGTAGCGCCAGTTATAGGCAAAAGGCAAATTGAAAGACCTGTCGCCGCGAGCAGCCAGAGTGATGCGTTGGGTCGGGCTGAGCACGTATTTGGTCTTGAGGTTGACGTTGTAAGTGTTGTAATTGCGGTTCCCCAAATCCAGGAAACCCAGGAATTGCTTCCTGTCGGCATAGGGATCGTCTTTGGCAAACTCATATTCCAGGAGCTGCCTGTAGGTGCCGGTATTGGGATCGAAATAATTGTAATCGGCCATAGGATCGGCAATGTAGTAGTCTTTCAGCCTGCCGTCCAGCCATTCGCCGCCGCCGTTGAGGTAGAAGGTCAGGCGTTCGCGCAGATCCGGGCTGCCGAGAGGCCACACGGGACCGCCGAACGCGAATTTGAAGACATCGGAGTTTCTGCCGGAGGAGAGGACATGGTCGGTGTTGTATTCCAGTTTTCCGGAATAGAAGGAGTCACCGTCCTTGGTGACGATGTTGATGACGCCGGACTGGGCATTGCCGTATTCAGCGGGGAAACCGCCGGTCATGACCTTCATGTCGCTGATGGCGTCGGTATCGACCTGCAGGGCGCTGCCGCCGTCCACAGGGTCGGACACAGACATGCCGTCAACTGTGAAGTTGATCTCATTGGAGCGTCCGCCGCGGATATGCAATTCGCCGCCGATGTTTGTCACGCCGGCTTGCAGGGAGACGATGCCGGTCACGTCGGTCACAGCGACATCGGTGATGCGTTCCATTTCGATTTGGCGGGCTGAGCCGACGCGGTTCGGATCGACCCTTTCCTTCTCCGCGACAACCGTCACTGTGGAAAGTGTGACACCGGCTTTGTTCATCACGACGTTCGTGAGGTTCGTAGTCTGGTCGACCTGAATGCGGACGTCGCTATAACTGTAGGTGTCGTAACCGATCAGGGAAAACCGCACGGTGTAGGCGCCAGGGGGAATGTTGATGATGATCGCGCTTCCCTTGTTGTTCGTTTGGCCGCCTGTGATGCGCTTGGCGCCTTGCATGACCAGCACGTTGACGAACTCGAGGGGTTTGCCCTGGTTGTCGCGCACTCGGACCGCAAGTTTTCCTGTTGTGGCGGCATTTAAGATGGCGATGCCGCCCATTAACATTATGAGCAGGATCAATGCATGTTTACGCATCGATGAACCTCCCTTCTCTTGTAGCATTACTTACTGATTTTTAATGATATATCGAAGCTCAGCGTAACTGGTCTCCCGATATTTCTACGTAGGACGCGAATATCTGGCTCTCCCAAAATCGTCAAGTATTTTTTCGCCATTTTCGCCTGATATGGGAATTGACGGCATGAATATCACTTACCGATGGTGATGTGAATTTAACCGGGACAGATAAAATAAATCTGGCAGCGTATTGCAGAAAACCGCAGGAGCTAGTTGCGGCAGTAGCTTCCAGCCGGTGCAAAAGGTTTTTTTCAAATGGCCAGGCCGTTATCCGCCCTGAAAGCTGACTGGGTTACACCGATCTTACTTCCTGTATAGTACGTGCCGGGTCGGCGGGAACTGGGTGCGAAGCAGGCAGGAATTAATCAATCTGAGCTAAAGGACGGGATATGTAAAACTCTGAAAATTCCCAGGGGAAAACATCACTTTTATGGGGAGTGTGATACAACTGGAGAGCTCGGGATCGATCTGGGAGCCAGTTTTATCAATACTTGTCAGTTGATGAAAACAACCGCCGTGTCATTAGCACGGGTTTCACCGATCTCGCCAACGACCGTTCCTCCGGTCTGATCAACGAACTCTGCGCAGATAGCGGGATCCAGGGCCGCGATCATGCCGATGCCCAGATTAAAAGCTTCCCGCAGAGTTTCCAGGCTCAAGGATCCTGCGTCGCGCAGCCAGTGATACAGCGGGGGCATTTCCAGTTCGGAATAGCTGACAAAGGCGGTGAGGCCCTCGGGAATGATCCGTTTCAGGTTGCCTGGGATCCCGCCGCCGGTGATATGCGCCAGGCCGTGCAAGGCGGCGTTTTTCAGCAGCGGCCTCAGCATTGGCAGATAACTTTTGTGCACGGCCAGCAGTATTTCCCCGAGGGTTGAGTCCAATTCCGGGATAAAACTGTCCAAGCTCAGGCGCAGTTTGTCAAAGACGATCTTACGCACCAGTGAATAACCGTTGG